>JAATFH010000253.1 GCA_015655315.1 Terriglobales bacterium | reverse complement strand
ACCACGATCGCAGCCGCGCCCTTCCGCAACCACCGTGTCACAGTGGCAGGATCGAAAGTTCGGAATGTGCATACACTTCGGCCTGTATTCCCAACTGGGTGGCATGTGGCAGGGGCAGAAGATCGACAACGGCTACAGCGAACAGATCATGGCAAATGCGCCCATCCCGCTGTCCGAATATGCCGCGACGGCGAAGACGTTTAATCCGACCATGTGGGATCCGGATGCGGTCGTAGCTCTCGCGAAAGCCGCGGGTATGAAATACATCGTGATCACCTCCAAGCATCATGACGGCTTCAATATGTTCCACACGTCTCAGACGAAGTACAACATCGTCGATGCCACGCCATATCACCGGGACATCGTGAAAGAACTGGCAGAGGCATGCAAACACGGAGGCATCGGCTTTGGGGTGTACTACTCCTCCATCGACTGGCACGAGCCGGGCATGGACCACTACATCGAAGGCAACAGTAATCCCCTGAGCGATGCGCACGCACGATTCAATGCGGCACAGTTGCAGGAACTGATGAGTAACTACGGTCCTATCAGCGAAATCTGGTTTGACATGGGTAAGCCCACTCCAGACCAGAGCAATCTCTTCGTTACGACCGTGCATAAGCTACAGCCGCAAACCATGGTCAGTGGGCGCGTGTGGAACTATCAGGGCGACTTCACCGTGATGGGTGACAATGAGGTTCCGGAGTACGGTATAGACGAGCCATGGCAAACACCCGCGTCCATCTTCAACGAGACCTGGGGGTATCGCTCATGGCAAAAACGCGAGAACGTGCAAGGCAAAATTCAGGAGAATATTCTCAAGCTTGTGCAGGTCGTAAGCCGGGGCGGCAACTACATCCTGAATATCGGGCCGCAAGGCGACGGCTCTATCGTTCCCTATGAAGCTGAGGTATTGCGTGGTGTTGGCGCATGGCTTAAGCCAAACGGTGAAGCAATCTACGGCACGCAAGCTTCACCATTTTCTGCCCTCGGCTTCGGATACGCGACGATGAAGGATGACACGGTCTACCTGTTTGTGAAGACCATTCCACAGGACGGCGTATTGCGGCTTCCACATGCTGAGCATACGGATTGGGCGACTGCAAAAGTGCTCGCTTCCGGAAAGGCACTCAAGATAAGCACGGATGAGAACTCCGCTTCTGTGCAGGTTCCAGCCGGATCACTGGAAGGGACGCTCCCGGTGATAAAGCTGACATTTCGAAATAAATTGGTGATTGATAAGCCGCTCCTGACATACAGTGCTGGTCCAGTTGTTTTGGACGAGAAGAGCGCCGAGAAATTTTACAACTACAACGGACAAGGATACGAAGCGCCTAAGACTCTCTACAAAATGCGATGGGCCGTCAGCATGGGATGTGCTTCTATGACGTTCCACACAAACGGCGAGGGAGAGGTGGCTTTGGTTGCAAATGGGAGTTCGCGCACGGTCATGCTGAAGGAGGGCTCGGCCGAAGAAGTCGTCATCGGAAAAGACGAGACTTTCGAGATTACACCATCCGAGCCTTTTCTGAAGGGAACGCCGTTGCCGTTCAAGATTCAGTCGATCGACCTGTCTCCTCGACCCTGTCCGAGATGAAAAACGTCAGAGGGCTGCTGAGTTTCTGACTTTAGCTGCCTGATCCCGCTATTTCGCCGCGACCTTGGCCACAGTAGGATGATCCGCGCCAAACTGAATCGCATGCGCTACCGCCGGACGGCTCGTATGCGTCCCGTTGTCCGTATTGCGCGCAACCTGTTCGTAAAATGCCCTCGCCTGCGCCTCATCGCCCACCGCCTCGGCCGTAGCGCCGGCGCTGAGTAAGCCGTTCAGCCGGTTCGGGCTAAGCTTCAGCGCAACCTGATACTCCGTCAGCGCCTCTTGCGGCTTATCGAGCGCCAGCAGCAGGTCCCCGAGCATCTCGCGTGCCGGAATATCCACTTCACCTTGACCCAGTTTGTCCTGCTGATCGGCAGCCTTGCGCATCGCCGCCACCGCGGCCTCCGGTTTGTTCTCTGCGAACGCTTGCCAGCCCACAATCTCGTTGCGACGAATCTGCGCATCGTCGGCGCTGTCGGCATAGGGCGATTTCTTCAGCCATTCCAGCACTTCGTCGTACTTCGCCAGCGCTGCAGCAGCCAGCTTCGCATCCTGCAGGTGCCCGGCCGCAACGCCACGTCCCCAGTAAATATCGAACTCCGAGAAACGCTCCCTGTTCGTCTTACCCAGTGCGGGCTCCAGCGTGGCCAGGGTCTTCCAGTCGTGCATCTCCATGTTGTAGATGACCCGCAGTTCGTTATCGAAATAAACGCCCGCGTCCTTCATGTCATCGTGTCCCGGCAGCGCGGCAATATGCTCGCCAATCGATCGCATCTGGTATGTCAGCTCACGCGCCTTCGCATCCTGTCCCGTCTGCAGATATGCATACACCAGGAACTCCTCCGCATGCATCTGGTGCGCAACGCCGGGCTGATGCTCGGCCTCGTCCTTCTGCGATGCGGCCACCGACGCTAGATTCGACGAAATATCCTCTGGCCACATCCCCAGCCGCGCGAAAATGTGCCCCGGCATATGCAGGGCATGGGGAGACGACGGCGCGATCTTCGCATACACCTTAGCCGCCTCCAGTCCCTCGGGCGCCAGCGCCGGTGTATCGCACGTGTGAATGATGTAGTGCGCCAATCCCGGATGATCCGGATTCTTTTCGAACAACGGCACCAGAATTGCGAGCGCCTGGTGCTCCTTGGTCAGAGAGGTATCGTTCGGCGCCACATCGGCCAGCAAAGACAGCGCGTAAAATGCCGCGCCTTCCGTATCGTCAGGATAAGCAGCGTGCAGCTTGCCCATCGCCGCAGCATACGCGTCCGCGCCCTGTTGGAAGCTCTGCGGCGCAATGCTGTAAAAATCGCTGAGCGCACCGATGTAAGCCTGTTCGCGCGGCGTAACCTTGGCCGTCGCGGCAATCGCACGGGCCTTCTCCATCTCACTGGCGCCAGTCTTCAGCGCATCCGCATCGGGCCGCCCCCACAACTCCCGGAACTGCGTCATGGCGATGCCCCAATGCGCCATCGCGCAATGCGGGTCCGCGTCGGCGATGGACTCGAACTGCTGTTCTGCGAGCGTGTATCCAAACGAGTGCAGCAGCGCGACGCCGCGCTCGAAAGGCACCTGCGACCTGGCGGCGCACGACACCGGGAAGTGCACCTGGCCCAGCTTCTCGATACTGGCGGGGGCGTCGTCATGGTGATGATGCTCACCGGACATCCCCGGCATATTCGGCATCGATTGCGCGGCAACCGTTAACGTCGAAACGGCGCACAAGGCGCTGAAACAAAGCGAAATGCGATAAATCAGATTCCGGTTCATGGCCGCAAGCTTAGTTGAAAGCTCACCCCGCCAACAAGAACATTCCGGGCAGGAACGGGCCGGGGGATTGCAAGTCGTTCAAACCTCGTTAAGACCCCACCCTTTGCCGCCGCAACCTAAACGATTCACTGAAAGCAAGTTAGCCGCAAACCGCTCGACGTGTAAGTGGTCTCATGCAAGTCATTGAAACGAACCAGTCTCCATACAAATCCAGGCCCGTAAGCCGCTGAAAATAAACGACCCTCTGGAAAACATCACAATCGAAGTAATTTCGGAAAAATCACCATATTTGTGAGCCATCCGTTCCGGCAGGTATCATGATGGGACCAGATGCATTTCGGCGACTCCATCTTTATCTTTCTGCTGGCATTGGTCCTCTTCGGCCCCAAACGGCTGCCCGAAATTGGCCGCCAGATCGGCAAGCTGCTGGCCGAGTTTCGCCGTGCCAGCAACGACTTCAAAATGCAGATCGACGAAGAGTTGCGCTCCATGGAACAGCAGGAAAGGCAAAAGCAGCTGGAACAGGCCGCAGCCAAGCCTGAAGCAGCCCAGCTTCCCGCCGAAACCGCGCCACAGCCCGACACAATAGCGGCCGCTCCGGTCATGACCCAGACGCCGCCAGCCATCATGCCTCCCAGTACCGGAGAGCCGGTCAGCGCCACCGAGTGGCCCTATAACAAGGATCTGCCGGTATCGGAGATCGATCCCGGCTATCAGGAAGCAGTTCTCAAAGAGCAGGCCGCACGCGAAGCCGTAAACGGAACGGGCTCTGAAACCTCTGAAAGCGAGCAGGCCCCCATCCACCATGGCTGATGGCGATAAGGAAAATCTTGTAGACCGTGCCCGGGCCGCAGTAACCGAACGGGCAGAACTGCCCGGCATGAGCCTTCTCGAGCATCTTGAGGAGCTTCGTCGCCGCATCGTGCATTCAGTGATTTATCTGGTCGCCGGATTCTTCATCGCCTACGGCTTTCACGAAAAGCTCTACGGCTTCATGGAGAGGCCGATCCGGTACGCGCTGCTCAAGCACCACCAGCCGCCGCTGCTGAACTATCACAACCCGGTTGACGGGTTCAATCTGTACCTCAAGATCAGCTTCATGGCCGGCTGCATCCTCGCCGCGCCGTTCATCCTGTATCAGGTATGGCTCTTCATCTCCCCGGGCCTCTATAAGAACGAAAAGCGCTTCGTCACGCCTTTCATGATCGCCACGGTGGGCTTGTTTCTGGCGGGAGCCTATTTCGGTTATCACTGGGTATTTCCCGGCTCGCTCGATTTTCTGTTTACGTTCAACAAAGACTTCAACCCGCTCATCGAGATCAACGAATATACCGACCTCTTTCTCACGGTCATTCTCGGATTGGGCGTCACCTTTGAATTGCCGATTCTGGTCATGTTTCTGGCCCTCTTCGGCATCGTAAACGCACGTTTTCTCTGGAAAAACCTGCGTTATGCCATCCTGATTATCTTCATCATCGCGGCCATCATCACGCCCACGCCGGACATTCTCACCATGTGCGTCTTCGCCACTCCCATGCTCGTGCTCTACCTCATCAGCATCGGCGTAGCCTTCATGGTGCACCCGACCCGCCGCAGACGGAAAAGAGAAGAGGCCGCTTCCTGATGTACCGCTGGGCGATTGTCCTACTGCTCATTTTTGCCGGCGCCTCATCTCCGCAGATAAACGCAGCCGCTGACACCTTCAACGGGGAACGAGCACTCGAGTACACGCGTCAGTTTGTATCGATTGGCCCACGATGGGTAGGCAGTCCCGGACACGCCAAGGCAGAAGCCTTCTTAAAAAAGCAGTTCGCAAAAGACAATCTCGAAGTCGATACCTTCACCTCGAACACACCCGCCGGCCCGCAGGAGATGCACAACGTCATCGTCCGCTTCCCGGGCAAGAAAGACGGCGCGATTGTGCTGGCGTCGCACTACGAGACGAACTATCCTCTACGCAATATCAACTATGTCGGCGCTAACGACGGCGGCTCAACCACCGGCCTTTTGCTTGAGATGGCCAACCATCTGCGCGGCCGCACGCTCGACGGATACGGCGTATGGCTTGTCTTCTTCGACGGCGAAGAGGCATTCAAGGAATGGTCCGACTCGGACAGCACCTATGGCAGCCGCCATCTCGCCGCAAAATGGCAGAACGACGGCACGCTGAAGCGCATCAAAGCTTTTATTATTCTCGACATGATCGGCGACAAGGATCTCGACATTCAGCGTGATTCCAATTCGACGGGATGGCTGCTCGATCTCATCCGGCACGCGGCTGCGAAAAACGGCGATCAGTCTTATTTTTTTCGCGATCAGACCGCTGACTCCGACGATCATCTTCCGTTCGTCCGGCGCGGCGTTCCCTCGGCAGATATCATCGACCTCAACTATGGATATCAGAACGCCTACTGGCACACGGCACAGGACACGATGGATAAGCTCAGTGCAAAAAGTCTCACCATCGTCGGCAATACCATGCTCGAAACCATCCGCCTGCTGAACCAGCGCCCATCATGATGATCGCCGGAGCCACACTCACGTACTGGATTGGATTTCATGTATTGGTCGTTGTTCTGCTGGTCGTCGACCTGGCGATTCTGCAACGGGGCACGCACTCGACAAGACTGCGCAATGCGTGGGCATGGACGATTTTTCTGGCCACGCTCGCCTGCGGCTTCGCACTCTTTCTTTCAAAAACGCAAGGCCGTGAGCCGGGCCTGGAATTCTTCTCCGGCTACCTCATCGAAGGCTCCCTGAGCGTCGATAACCTCTTCGTCTTCCTGCTCATGTTTCGTTCTCTGCGCCTTCATGAAGATGAGCAACACCGCGTATTGATGTGGGGCGTGCTGGGCGCCATCCTGATGCGCGCTGCCTTCATCGCAGTCGGCGTCTCTTTGTTGAACCGGTTCGCGTGGGTGGAATACGTATTCGGCGCATTCCTGCTCATCGCGGCGATTCGATTGCTGCGCCACAAGGCCGGGGAAGAGTCGGCGCCGGGGATCATGAAGTGGCTGCAGCGGCGATTCCTGAGCGGAGTGCAGGATCACGGCCAAGCTGGGGTGAAGCTGGGTATGCCCGCGCTCTTGTTCGTGATTCTGGCAGTCGAAGCGACCGATCTGATCTTTGCCATCGATTCGATTCCAGCAGTTCTGGCTGTTTCGCGCGATCCATTCATCGTCTACACGTCGAATATCTTTGCGATTCTCGGACTGCGCTCTTTGTACTTCGTCCTTGCGGGAATGCTCGATAAGCTGCGCCTGTTGCATTACGGACTGGCTGTCATTCTGGCATTCGTCGCGCTCAAAATGCTGCTGGTGCATTGGATCGAGGTGCCCGTCACCGTATCGCTGGGCGTTATTCTGACGACATTGGTGATTTTTGCGATAGCCAGCAAATTAATTCCCGCAAAAACGCACGGCTAATCCGCCTCGAACCGAATCGTGGTTTCGCCTTTCCTGACAACTGAATGCTTCTGGAAATGAGCATCATTACGACTTGGGAAATCATTGCGATAGTGCGCTCCCCGGCTTTCTTCCCGCGCCAGCGCCGAACGGACGATGAGTTCGCCGATCGCGTGCAGGTTCCGCAGCTCCAGCGACGAACGATCACCGGCAACCGGAAGTTGCGTACAGATGCGTTTCAGCACAGCCTGCGCTTCCTGCAATCCTGAAGCATCGCGCAGCAGGCCGGCCTTCTGCCACATGGTTTGCCGCAAACACAGCAAAACGTCCTTGCTATCATTCTCGATTGCAGTCTGGGAATGCGCGGCAACGGGTAACCGGGCAGTCAAGGCCATCTCACTGCACATCGCTTCCGCCGCGCGCGCGCCAAAAACCAGTCCTTCGAGCAGCGAGTTGCTGGCGAGGCGGTTAGCTCCATGAACCCCCGTGCAGGCCGCTTCACCCGCAGCGTACAGGCGTTGCAGAGAGGTCTTCCCATGAACATCTGTTTGCACGCCGCCCATGAGGTAATGCGCGGCTGGACGCACCGGGATGAGATCGCGGCCAAGATCGAGCCCATGCTGCGCTAGAAATGCGAATATACCCGGAAAGCGCCTGGACAAATCGAGTCCCCGCACATGACGCATGTCAAGGTAGACCGGTAACGGCTCACCCGTTGCGCTGATGCCTTCGCGAGTGATGGCGCGGGCCACCACATCGCGCGGGGCAAGCTCGAGCAGAGGGTGATACCGCTCCATGAAGCGCTCGCCCTCGGCATTGCGCAGATATGCACCCTCGCCGCGCAGAGCCTCCGACAACAGGAAGCGCGGAACCCCGGGCAGGCTCAATGCTGTGGGGTGAAATTGATAGAACTCCATGTCGGAGATTACGGCGCCGGCGCGAAATGCCATCGCGATGCCATCGCCTGTCGCCACCGCAGGGTTCGTCGTATCGCTGTATACCTGGCCCGCTCCTCCACTTGCCAGCAAAACCGCTCGCGCATGAATAGTATGCAGCTGGCCTTCGAGGTCGAGCACGGTCAGGCCGACGACTTCGTCGCCATCCACCAGCAGGTCAACGCATGTTGTCCATTCAAGCAGAGTGACGTTTTTAAGGGAGCGGGCATGAGCAAGAAGCGAACGCCCAATCTCCGCGCCCGTCGCATCTCCATTGGCGTGAAGGATGCGATTGCGGCTATGCGCTGCCTCGCGGGTAAACATCAGCTTGCCGTTGTGGCGATCGAAGCCGGTGCCCCATTGCAGCAGTTCTTCTACACACTGCGGCCCTTCGTCGACCATCACCTTCGCCGCCTCGCCGTTCACTAAACCGTCACCGGCGCGCAAAGTGTCCTCAAGATGGACCGCTGCATCGTCTTCGCTGCTCATCGCTACCGCGATGCCGCCCTGCGCGTAGCTTGTGTTCGACTCGCCCAGTTGCTCTTTTGTGATCACGAGGACGCGGGCTGTTTCGGGTAAACCAATCGCGGCACGCAGTCCCGCGATGCCCGCTCCCACAATCACATAGTCCGTCTCTGTAGCAATTCCCATAAGTCCAAAGCTGTCGCGCAAAATGTGTAACTTTCTTAGACTCACTTCTTTTACCAAAAGGTGCAATGCACTTGTGTGCGATACGATGAAAAGAGCGTGCGAACGATCCAGGTAACAACTGAGTCAGCTCAATATCCCGTAATTGCAGGCAGCGGTATTTTGCCGACGCTCTATCGGCGGCTGCCGAAACGGGGCCGCATCTTCGTCCTGACATCGCCGGAGATATGGTCGCTCTGGTCGGAGCGCTTTCTCGCCTCATTCCCCGCGCAGGAGCGGCCACTTGTCCTTTTTTTACCCGCAGGGGAGCAGTACAAGCGGATGGCGCAGGTGGAACGCCTTGCCGCGGAGATGGCGGCGGCAGGTGCTGACCGCAGTTCGCTGCTGATCGCTTTCGGCGGCGGCATTATCGGCGATATGGGCGGCTTCCTGGCAGCCATTTACATGCGGGGCATCGACTACATCCAGATGCCTTCGACGCTTCTGGCTCAGGTTGACTCATCGGTAGGCGGAAAGACCGGCGCCAATCTCGCTGTTGGGAAAAACCTCATCGGCAGCTTCCATCACCCGCTCGCTGTCTTCGCCGACATTGATCTTTTGCAGACGCTTCCGGACCGGGAACTGCGCGCCGGACTCTTCGAAAGCATCAAGGCAGGCGTGATCCGCGATCCGCGGCTCTTTCGTTTTATGGAGCGTGACGCGGCAAAAATTCTCAGCCGCGACAGCAAAGCGCTCGAATACGTCGTAACCGCTTCGATCCGGATGAAAGCCGACGTCGTAGGCATCGACGAGCGCGAAAATGGCCTGCGTATGATTTTGAATTTCGGCCACACTGTCGGCCATGCCATCGAGGCGGTGACACATTATCGCAAGCTGTTGCATGGCGAGGCCGTCGCCTGGGGCATGCTGGCGGCGCTGCAACTGGGACGAATGCGCGGCACGATCTCCTCCGCACATGCCGACCGTGTCGAACATACCATCTTCGCCTATGGCCCACTGCCCCCTTTCCGCGCGACGGCGGAAAAACTGATCGAAGCAGCATCACGGGATAAAAAGAACCGGGCAGGCGTCCGCCGCTTCGTATTGCCCAAAGGAATCGGCGAGGCGGAAGTAGTGGAAAATGTAACCGATACTGAGCTGATTGCTGCCATCGACTGGATGCTCGCCCGTGTTCGAGAAGCCTGATGCAGACCCAGGGAGCCCAACCCGCTGGAACCTCCGATCAGCAGAACGCAGCGCTCGCCGTACGCGAGATGTTCGACAGCATCGCGCCGCGCTACGATCTTCTGAACCATGTGCTTTCTCTGAATATCGATCGCGTATGGTGGTGGCGCACAGCTCGCAAATTCCATGCAGTGCTCTCCCGGCCTGACGCAACGATCCTCGACATCTGCTGTGGCACGGGTGATATGACGATGGCGCTGCTGCGGCATCGTCCGAAAAACGGCAAGCCGATACTGGCCGCCGATTTCGCGCACCAAATGCTGGTGCGCGGCAAAACCAAATTTGAGGGCCGTAATGTCATCGCGATTGAAGCGGATGCGTTGCAGTTGCCGCTGCCTTCATCTTCCGTAGACCTGATCACGACCGCCTTCGGCTTCCGTAACCTGGCAAATTATCAGGCGGGACTGCAGGGATTTCATCGCGCTCTCCGTCCCGGCGGTCAACTCGGCATTCTCGACTTCAGCGAGCCCGGCGGCCTGCTGGGAAAACTTTATGCGTTTTACTTCCGGCGGATCCTGCCGGCGATTGGATCGCGTATCTCCGGAACCGCCGCGCCTTATGTCTATCTTCCGGCATCCGTGCATCGATTCCCGCAGCCGAACGAGATGCTGGAACAGATGCGGAATGCGGGTTTTAGCGAGGTCTCCTGGCAACCCTACAGTTTCGGCATTGCCGGGCTCTACCGCGGTGTGAAACCCTGAGAGTGAAGCTTCGCCATGCCTCAGACGACGACAACAGCAGCGACCATCGCTCGTGCTCGGACAGAAAAGCGCGCCGTCGCTCTGGTTTCCGTATTAGCGGCCAGCGTCATGACGCTGCTGAAACTTGTCACCGGGCTGCTGACGGGCAGCCTGGGTATGCTCTCGGATGCGGCGCATTCGGGAATCGATCTGGTCGGCGCCGGACTGACATTGCTCTCCGTCCGCATCTCCGACAAACCAGCCGATGAAAACCATCCCTACGGACATGGCAAGGTAGAAAATGTTTCGGCATTTGTCGAGACCTTTCTCATGCTGGCATCGAGCCTCTGGATTACGTATGAAGCAGTCAGCCGTATCTTTCTCCGCCCGGTTGCGATTCACTATTCGTTCTGGCCCCTGCTGGTACTAGCGCTCTCGATAGCAGTCGATTACTGGCGCTCGCATCAACTCATGGCGGTCGCAAACAAATACAGCAGCCAGGCATTGGAAGCCGACGCACTGCATTTCGCCTCCGATATCTGGTCGACCGTCGCCGTTTTTATCGGCCTGTGCGCATCCTGGCTGGGATCGCATCTGCAGATTCCATGGCTGCGGCTGGCCGATCCTTTTGCCGCGATCTGCGTTTCACTCATGATCCTGTATTTCGGCGGCAAGCTCGCGTATAGCACCGTAGCAGCGCTGGTAGACACCGTGCCAACCGAGATGCGATGGCGCGTCATGAACGAGGTTCGCCATACCCCGGGAGTCTTATCGGTCGATCAAGCCCGGATGCGGCGCTCCGGCAATTCTTATTTCGCCGATTTCACCCTTTCTCTTTCGCGGCAGTTGACCTTTCAGCGGACCGAGGAACTGGTAAAGGACGCAACCGAAGCGGTACAACGCATCCTCCCGGATGCCGATGTCGTGATCCACACCGTACCGCGGCCCGATGTGGCGGAAAGCATCTTCGACAAGGTACGTGCCGTCGCGGCACGCAATAACGTCGTCCTGCATGATGTCAGCGTTCAGTCCTTTGACGGAAAGCTACGCGTCGAGCAGCACATCGAAGTTCCCGAAAAAATGACGCTGCAGCAGGCTCATACCTTTGTGCGGCGTATTGAAGAGGAAATTCGCGAAGAATTGCCTGAGATTAAATCGGTATTGACGCATATCGAGAGCGAACCGGCAACGATCGAGATACCGGAGAGCGTTGCCAGCGACCGTTCTATTGAAGAACATCTTCGCCATGCCGCCGCATTCTTGCCGGAGATCATGGATATTCACGAAGTTGTGATTGGAAGGATGGGCGACAAGATACAGGTGTCCTGTCACTGCACGCTTCCCGATGCCATGGAAATGCAGCGTGTGCACGAGGTCATTACAGATCTCGAAGATCGCTTCAAGATGGAATGCCCCGAGGCGCATCGAGTATTGATTCACCCGGAGCCTGCTACCGACAACCATCACCACTAAAAGGAAAGATCATGATTGCTTCCACAGAATGGAAAGATGGAACACAATACGCCGGACGCACCGAGAGTGGCCACACCATCCGTTTTGATACGGACACGGCCCACACCACCGGCCCCAGTCCCATGGAAGCCGTTTTGACTGCGCTTTGCGCCTGCACTTCCGTCGACGTTGTCAGCATCCTGCAAAAGAAACGCGAGACTCTTACCAGTCTTGTCGTATCGGCGGAGGCGGAACAGTCACCAGCGCCTCCGCGCGTGTTCACGCATATCCGGCTGACCTATCGCGTGGGTGGCAAGCTTTCGAAAAAAGCGGTCGAAGACGCGGTCGCGCTTTCCAAAAACAAATATTGCTCCGTTTCCAAGATGCTGGAGAAGAGCGCCACAATCGAATTCGCCATTGAATATGCCGATGGAGTTCCCAGCGAATGATCCGCATCTTCCGCTTCGCGCTGCTGGTGTTGCTGCTGTGTGTCGTGGCTTTGTTGTCGGCCATCACCACGATGCACTTCGCCATCCACGGAGCGGAAGTTTCCGTACCCGATTTCCGGGGGCTTACAGTCGGGGATGCGATGCGAAAAGCTGCGTCGCTGGACTTGAACCTGAGCGTTGACAATCGCTTTTACAGCGCGGAAATGCCGTCGGACCGCGTCCTCACGCAATCGCCTGCATCGGGCACGATCGTCCGTCGTGAATGGCACGTTCGCGTTACCCAAAGCCTGGGGCCGCAAAAGATGGCGATCCCAAACGTGACAGGCCAGCAGGAGAGAGCGGCCACCATTGCCATTCGACGCGCCGGATTGGACCTCGGCAACGTAGCTCACATGCCGTACGCCGGTGCCTTCGTGGGCGCCGTGATTGCGCAAAATCCGGCTCCAGATGCGGAAGGGGTGGAGCGGCCCAGCCTGAGCTTGCTGGTTGCGGATGCGACCAGCACCAACGTGGACGGGATTGTGATGCCGGACCTGACAGGCCAGTTTTTTACGGTTGCCGCTTCGGCCGCAACACGCGCCGGACTTAAACTCGCGCCCCCGGTCATTGTCCCGGCTGCTATCCCGTCCATTGCAATGAGCGCGGCGCAAACTCCCGTGGCTCCTGTTTTGCCCGGCACGGTAATGAGCCAACTTCCGGCTGCGGGCTATCGCGTCGATGCCAGCACTCCAATCCAACTCACTGTTGCCCGTTAGGCGCGCCGCGTGAGCAATGCGGCAAAAAAGCCATCGCAGGAGTGGACACCAGGAAGCGTGCGCAGGCTGCCGTCGATAACCGCCGTATCCCGCAGTTGTTTTGCGCCTTCAGCATGAAGGATACCGTCACGCTCCAGCCGCTCCAGTTCCCCGTCGATCCGAACAAGTTCGAAATCATCTCGACTATCGAGGCACGTACGAACCACTGCTTCATTCTCTTCCGGCTCTAAAGAACACGTGGAATAAAGCAGACGGCCGCCGGCCTTGACGCCGCCCATCACCGCATGGAGGATCGCAACCTGGCGGCCATGCTGCCTGTTCAACTCTTCAGGCTTCAGCCGATGGCGAATTTCCGGATTGCGCGCCAACGTTCCGGTGCCGCTGCAGGGAGCATCGCACAAAACCAGATCGAACCCCGGCTTCAGCTTTGAATTGGCAACGTCCACGCTCTCGAAGTGGATACGCGCTCCATAAGGAGTATCCTGCAACGCGTGCTGCATGGCGGCGAGGCGCCGCTTGCTGATGTCATAAGCCGTGATCGCGGCGTCTGGATTACGCTCTGCGAGAATCGCGGTCTTGCCTCCCGGCGCAGCGCAAGCGTCGAGTATCCGCTGGCCTTGCCCTGCAATTTCCGCGACCAGCTGCGAGCCCTCATCCTGAATGCGAACCACTCCGTTCCGGAAGGCGGCAGTGGAGGAAACATCGCCGCTCACCACTTTGCGGACGTTCGTTAAGAAACTCGACGGGGCAAGCTCGATTCCTTCGCGTAGAAGTTCCTGTTCCGCTTCCGACCCGATCAATCTGATGAACGTTGGCGCCGGCAGCTGGTCGTAGTCGCAGATTTGCTTCGTCGATTGCATCCCGAAGGCAATTACCCAACGATCTACAAGCCACTGCGGATGCGCGTAGGCCATAGCTAATTCCGCGCTATTTGTAACTTCATTTGTTTCTTTTGGCTTGGGCAGCTTTGCAATCTTGCGCAGAATCGCGTTCACCATGCCAGCTGCGAATTTGTTCTCTGCATTTTTAGCGAGTTCGACACTCTCGCCAATAGCGGCGTAAACAGGGATGCGATCGAGATAGAGCAACTGAAATGCACCGAGGCGCAAAGCCACTCGTACGCTGGGATCAAGCTGCGTCTGCGGCCGCGCGAGCAAAGCGGCAATGCGCGCATCGAGAGCCAGCTGCCACCTCAGGGTGCCCATGACCAGATTTGTCGTCAGGTTACGATCCTGCGGAGAGAGCCTTACGACCGCAGGCTGGTACAGAAGCTCATCGCTGTGGCCTGAACCGCGCTCCAGTGTCAGCAGAATTTCAAAAGCTGCGGCACGCGCTGGCGCTACTTGATTCATCCCAGGCGTTCGCCGCTCTTCAGTTGATATCCACGCAGGAAGTCTGCCGCTGGCATACGTTTTTTACCCTCGGGCTGCAGCTCAAAGATTTCAATGCGGCTACTTTCGCCGCAATCGACAAAGAGCCGGTCGCGATCAACGTGGACCTGCGCTGGAACGCTCTGCTCGTCGCGCAGTTCCATCGGAATCATGTGATGCAGCACCAGCTTCTTGCCACGGAAATTGGTATAGGCCCCCGGCCATGGCTGGAAACCACGCCAGCGGTTGTATATCTCCATCGCCGGACGCGCAAAATCAATCTGCCCATCTTCACGTTTCAGGATCGGAGCGAGCGTGGCGAGCGCATCGTCCTGCTTTTTCGGCGAGAGCGTGCCCGCCTTCAGCCCTTCTAATGTTTCAACCATGAGCGGCGCGCCCATCTCGGCCAGCAGAGGAAAGATGTCCTCCGCGGTCTGGTCCGGCGCGATAGTCAACTCGCGCTGCAGGAGCATATCGCCTGTATCCAAACCCTCGTCGATGCGCATCGTGGTGGCGCCGGTTACCGGCTCACCATTCGCCACGGCCCACTGGATGGGCGCAGCACCACGGTATTTGGGAAGTAAAGAAGCATGCAGGTTCAGATTTCCATGCGGCGGCAGATCGAGCATCCATTTGGGAATGATGCGGCCATACGCAACAACTATGATCGCTTCCGGCTGGATTGCTTCCAGCTGCAAACGAAACTCCTGATTGTTCTTGATCTTCTCCGGCTGGACAACAGACAAACCGGCACCGAGCGCGGCCTGCTTCACTGGAGGAGCAACAAGCTGCATGCCGCGTCCGCTGGGCCGGTCAGGCTGCGTAACGAAGAGCTGGATATAATGACCGGCGAGCAGACACGACTTGAGGCTT
>JAATFH010000392.1 GCA_015655315.1 Terriglobales bacterium | reverse complement strand
CCCGCTGATTATCGGAGCGGCTATGAGACTGTCCAAGGAAGAGCTCGCCTTTCTAATCAATGCCGATCTGTTTGCCTGTGGAATCGCCACGCTCGTGCAGACTGTGGGCTTCGGCAGGTTCGGTATTCGTCTACCCATTATGATGGGGGTGACCGCGGTCGCCATCTCACCGATGCTGGCGATGGGCGCGATGCCCGGCGTAGGTCTCACCGGCATCTACGGTGCGGTCATCGTGGGCGGACTCTTCGGGCTCATCGTCGCTCCGTTTACGCGTTATGTGCAGGCCTTTTTTCCATCTGTGGTGACTGGCACTATCATCACCATGATCGGAGTGGTACTTATGCGGGTGGGCATCACCTGGGCGGGCGGTGGTGCGGGCAACCCGGACTTTGGTGCAGCGAAGTATCTTACGGTGGCGGGGATAGTACTCCTCACAATTCTAGTGATCATCAAGTTTGCCAGAGGATTTATCGCCAACCTGTCCGTGCTGCTGGGCATCTCCGTTGGCTACGTGATCTCTATTGGGCTGGGTTGGACGGATTTCAAGGGCCTCGCTCAGGAACCCTGGGGACGCCTTGTGTTACCCCTGCACTTTGGTGCACCGACCTTCTCATTGATCCCATGCCTGACGATGTGTCTCATCGTCACTATCGTCTTCATCGAAGCGATCGGGATGTTTCTGGCGCTCGGCAGCCTCACCGGCCGTCGCATAGACACCGAAGACATCACGCGAGGGCTGCGTGCGGATGCGCTGGGAACGCTCATCGGCGGGATCTTTAACACCTTTCCCTACGTGTCGTACTCGCAGAACGTCGGGCTAGTCGGCATCACTGGTGTCTACAGCCGATGGGTTTGCGTCGCAGGCGGTCTGATAATGCTGTGCCTGGGATTGATCCCGAAACTTGCGTTCATTGTTGCCACTGTTCCGCCGTGCGTATTGGGCGGTGCAGGCTTCATCATGTTCGGCATGGTGGCGGCGACTGGCATCAAGATACTGTCCACGGTGGACTACGCACGCTACCCTCGCAGCGTGCTGGTCATCGCTATCTCGATCGGATTCGGGATGATACCAATCGTTTCGCCGAAATTTTTCGGCCTGATGCCCAGCGCGATGAACCCCATCTTCGGCGATGGAATCATACTGACGTCAATCGTTGCCGTGCTACTCAATGCCTTTTTCAACCCCGTCACTGCAACGGAAGTTGAAAGTCAAAAGGAAACCATGCCACAGGCACAGGGAATGGAACATATCTGATGGGCAAAGCAATCGGCCAAGCCATCAGCCCCGATTTGAAATCTGAAAGAGGATCGGATACAAAGACAGACCTACTTCCCGTTAAACCAAAGCGCATATGCGGTATTCCAGAATAGATCCTCTTGCGTTTTCTGATCCAACCCCAACCCTAAGGTAAACAACTCCAAATTCTGCCGGTAGGTTGATCGGGGAGTCCACAACTCGCAGGGAAAGTTGCTTCCCCACAAGCAGCGTCTGGACGTATACGCCTCGATGATTTTCAGACAAGGCACATGCAAATCACTGAAAGGATATTCGGCTGTGTTGCCCAAAGGCAGAAAGGTTACTTTCGCAAAGGCGTTCGGATACTGTGCCAACTCCAGCATGGCCGCTAGCGTCGCCTCTTTCGTCGGGCCGCTCGTCAAGAAGAGGCAGTGATCAATCACACATCGCACCGTTGGAAAGTCCTTGAGCAATCGAACCAACTGTGAAGCATTTTCGTATTTCGTCAATGCATTGATGGTAAGGTTGTTGTCGGCGCACGCCTTCCACAATGCTCGCACGCCCGGGTGATCAATGCGTCCATCAGAAGCAGGAACGCTTCGAACCCCGCGAATGCCGAACTGCTTCTTGAGATACGCGATCGCGGCGGGAGTGGAGGGATCCTCGGGGTTGAGAGTACATATCGCCGCCACGAAGTCGGGTTCGGCTAGGGCAAGATCGCAGACGAAGTGATTGTCCCACTGATAGAACGAGCTGGGCTGAATGACGCAAACTCCGGAGATGCCGTTTTCTTCCGCTAGCTTCTTCAAAGATGGGAAGCTGCCTGATGTCCCCGGAGGTCTTGTAGGTTCCTGGATGGTTGGATATTTATTGTCATCAGTTGAATAGACATGGGTATGTGCGTCGATGCGATTCATGTCGCTCCGTTGATTGAGTTCTATCGGGACAACCTGTGACAGGCCCCAAACAAATCACGGATTCAGGGAGGGGCCGTAAATGCGGGACTGATGCCACAACTGCGTGAATTACAAGGAGTACGAGCATCCTATGGAAATTAAGCGACTAGATTGTAACATCCTTTGCAAGCGCTTGTAGAATGAAGCGCGCATCCCGTCCCTGTCAAGGTTTTTCTTTCCGAATTGCGCAGAAGTGAAACCTCTGTATGACTGCTCACGAACGAAATATGAGCCCAGTTCAAAGCATCGAGCTGGGCTCTGTTTCGACATTTACGCTATATGGGTAATGATTCCAGAGCTTCGGGTAAAAGCCCGACGAGAAGAGAGACATCGGGCCACGCTGAGATCGGAAGGTACAATCGGTCGCGGATGATTAGCCCACGTGGACAAGTTCCCTGCCTAACTCAGGTTTTTCTCGGAAATCCTGGCTTTTTCAGCAAACTCCCATCCGCGTCGACGATCGATGGCAGAGCGGCTCCTCTCAACATAATGCCGGAGTTCTTCGAGGCCATACTGACGGGCCAGTTCCCTGGCGCTTACGCCGGGCCGCTTGGCTTTCAGCACAAACCACTGCTCTTCCTCCATCCATTTTTCCTGTATCACGTCTGCAGCATGCTCTTTCAGGAGCTTGTTTCGTTTTTCAATATTGAAGTTTTGATGATAGATGCCGCGGTCAAGATCCAAGGTAATCCTGCTGGTATTGATTCCCTTTTCCTGCGAGTGCAGGAGCCGGTCGCCGGTAATGTCGTAGACGATGCAATCCGGTACTTGCGTGCTGCTGACAATATAGTAATGGTGATTGATGGCATGTGCCTGGAGCGACCGGCCCGCTGAATATGCGCTGGGCCAGAGGACCAACTCAACGTCGTTTTCCGAGAGATGATTCCAGACTTCAGGAAAATTGGCGTCGAAGCAGGTGGCAAAACCAATCCGGCCAAAATCGGCTTGATAGACCTCAGGCATTCCGCCTGGACTGACTGCGGGTTGCAGGTCGAACTCCGACCAATACGGAAAGACCTTATCGTATGTGGCTGCAACCTGGCCTGAACGATCGAGCAGAACCACTGTGTTCAGACGGCTACTGCCTTCACGTCTGTCGATTGGAACCGCGACGTAGACCTTGTGCTTCTTTGCCAGAGCGGCCATGGCGGTAACAGTCGGACCGTGCAAGGGTTCTTCACTCTTTGCGTCCTGCCCTTGACAGGTCTCAGGTAAAACGATGATATCCGGTTTGCGCGAACCTTCTTGATCGACGCGCTCCGCTATTTCCGGCACAGGCAATGGCTTGGCAATAGGAAACCCAATACTTACGACATGAACAGGCCTGCCTATTTTGGGGTCTGAATTCGTTCCTGCGGGCACATCAGTGTTTGCCGCCTCGCTTGATTGGAGCGCTCCCGCTTTTAGTCCTGCCAGGCCCGCTCCGGCGAGAGTTGTCATCCCAATCGCAGTATTTCTAAGGAATGTGCGTCTTTTCATGCTTCCCTCCTCGCTCCTTCTGTGCTTTCGCTGGCCGAACACTGGCGCAATGTACTACTCCTACAGCCCGAACCCCTTTATGGACACGGGATGGGTCAATGGCATCTATAAAATCAACTGTGGACACATTCTACGCCTCCTTCTGCGTTTATATGCAAGCGTTTGTTAATGCCGGGAGCCATAGCCCGGGATCCTTGTTATTCCAGTTGCAGATGCAAAACCTCGGCGATGTGCAGCGAAGGAATCGTTGCTACCGCATATCCCGCGTCAAGTCTGTAAGCTATAGGACGATCAGAGCGCAGCAGATGCATTGCTTTCACGCGGCGCCCCGCAGGTATCCGGATGCTGGCCTCCACGTTCGAAACCGGTATAAACTCCTGTCGCATCAGCCCTGCAGCAGCGTCTTTGAAGCCGACGTTCGCTAGCAACCAAAGCGCTAGATCTCCATTAGGTGACTGGCGCAGTACTCCATAGACTCCTTGTGGTGCTCGCAGGCGAAAGGGTTGTGGGGTTCCACCCGCTAAGTACTCGACCACCGACCGCAATAACTCTCCTGTCGACTTCACCCGATCATAGAGATAGTTCGCTTCGAGACTGCCGCTGATGTAGATCGTCTTTCCCTGTCCGTATGTATTAGCGACAATAGCCGGGCCGCGTACTTCATCTGTTCCCAGGTTCCAGTTTTCGGCGATAACCGCCGCGCCGCCTACTGCTCCTACGGGAATCAGTGCTCCATCGCCCTCTATGATCGCGCCAGTACCGTACGCACCTAATGATCGATGTGCTTCTTTCACCCTGTAGTAGCACTCCGGCTGGCTATCGAGCGGACCGCCCTTCATCTCCACTCCTAAGACTTCTCGCAGCGCTCCGCCATCATGTCGCAGTTGCCCCTTGGCATCGTAAAGGCCGGTGTCATAAGTGGCCAGCAGCGCTCCGCCTTGTTCAACCCATGTCGTGAGACGTTTTGCCAACGCATCTGAAATTCCCGAAGCTCCGCAGAGCGCGATTACCCTTTGTTTTTCCAGCCACGCATCACTCATTTCCGTGCTGGGATTCACATCGAAACCAATACGTTGATCAAGCATTGCAAGGACCATCGCACTGCACATCAATGGCCAGTTCCAACTCTTAGCCTTATCGCGCCACCGTTGTTGTGATTCCCATGTGGGAACGATGGTCATATAAGGTACAGGCACGCTGTCTTTGAGGATCGGCTCAGTCCGTTTCATGAAGGCAAATACTTCGCGTGCCGGCTCCGGGCTTCCACTGCCTATCTTGAAGTAAAGCCGGTTCAAAGTGGCATACAGAGGAACATTACCGCAGGCCAGATCGGTGAAAGCCTCCATGGTGATTTCATCACCGTCTTCAAGATCGGCATTATGTAATACCCACGGATCGTTATGAGGCGGCTCACGAAACCAGCTCACCGCATAACTTCCCAAATACATCTGCGCCAGTTTCTTGTAAGGCCGCGCCATTGAGGCGCCCATCATCCCGGTGGTCAGTCGGTCGTAGATTTCCCGGCTAGCCTCCACCATCAAGCCATCGGGAACACGATATTGCATCGGGAGAGAAGTACCGGTCCATGCCTGCGCGTTGTGGCAAAGCATGAATTTGCCGCTGCCGTGGACAATCTTGCGAAAATCCAACAAATCTTCCCGCGCTAGTTGATTGGCCCATGTGTACCAAGCTGCGAGCGCCGTCATGTCCTCATCTTTCGGGAAAACACCGTTCCATTCAAACGGGAGTCCATTCAATTGAGAAAGACTGGCAAGCCGATCCAGGTCCATTCCGCTAAAGGCTTTGAAGTCCGTTCGGCAAGAACCGCAAAAACAGATTCCTCCATATCCAAAGCCGCTCGGCGCATCGAAATAGACCCCATCGATATCGTGTTCGCAAAGTTCCTTGACGACCTGACGAATGCCAGCACGATAGGCATCTCCGGTCGCGCATAACCGCTGCAAGCTCTTCCATCCGATATGCCCATAGGTACCATAAGGTTTTCCCTCGGGGTCGCGAAGCACCCAATCAGCATACTCAGGATGACTATCGACCCATCCAACCTCCATGTGGGGATGTCCATAACCGGTATAGCAATAGCAGTGAATGCCGGCGCGTCGCACCTCCCGCGCTACTTCGTCAATTAAATCCCGCCCGCCCAACTCCGCATGTACCCGAAACGCCTTGCTTGGATAAGCTGCCCAATAACCAATCGGTTGAAATCGTAGGAGATTGCCGCCTATGTCGACTGTGGCATCCACCAGACGCTTAGCGTCAAAGTCCTTCAAGTGGGGATAAATCGGCGGCGAGTAACCATCAAAATAGACAGTGCGTGAAGAGCGCAGCCAATCCGGCGCACGATAATTATCTTCGGGAAATATCCCTTGTGCGATGGCGGCGGACAGGTTCGCATCTTGTGCCTGAGCCTCCTGCCCAGCAAACCGCAGCATGGCCCAAGCTCCAATTCCCGCTACCGCGCTCGCTTGTAGAAATTCCCTTCTCCGCATTTCTTATAGCTCCTCTTTTGCAGGGATACGTGCTCCCCTGCTAACGACCGTATGCTTTTAACCTGACGACCTTCCGTAAAGCAAAGTAAACTCAGTTCATGTTGAGCGTTACGCCTTTCGGCCCCGTTTCGACAGGCACCGTGATCACCGCGCGCTTCGCCGCTGACCAGAATGCACACTGCCCGCTTTCCGGAGCCGGTCGCGAGAGACGCACCTGAACACTTCCGTTTTTCCCGTAGGAAATGTCTTGGATCTCGACCGCTCCCATAGTGATGTGGAACGAAGAACCAACGATGGTCGAGCGGCCATTCTCAAGAGGAGTGATGCGCAATGTTTTTACCGAGTGAGGTTTTACTGCAACGCGCAGGATGCCGTCTTTGAGGTTTGTGTGTTCTGTCTCGCTCCATAGCTCCCATGCGATGACATGCTGATCTGCGGAAATTCCCATTTTGACGAGCGGGATCTCCTTCACCAGGCTAGCCTCTCCATAGTTAGCGACGGACAGGACGTCCCAATTACCCCAGGGCTTGGTTACGTGATGCCACCAGAGAGAAGGAATAGTTTGCTCGAACATATCCAACGGGATGGCGCTTTCCCCGTACAGCGGGAGTGTCTTTTTGATGATGGCGATCCGTTCCGGCTCAAGTAGCGTCAACCGATCTCCAAGCATGATGTTTCCACCCACAGCTACGACCAGTGCGGCACGAAACCTGGCCTCATCAAATGACAAGGACCACTTGTGCTCAAAGTCCAGCACGTCCTCGTAGACGCGATAGTCTTTATATTCGGCAACCTCAAAGTTATCTGGATCTGCAACGAAGAAATGCTTGTTTTGCCACCAGCGATTGATGCCGGTCATGGCGACGTCTTCGCGAATGATTCTCCATTGAACGACGCCGACTTGAGGCACTATGTCATTGCTGACCCGCACGGAATCCATGATTCCTATCGCGCCTATGTTATTTACGCCACAGAGCTGAAGCGAACAAGCCCCATCACCGCCAAGCGCAGCCTTGATCTTTCGCCATGTCCATCGCCAGCGCATCAGGCCGGTTTGTTTGCGGTTGTAGTATTGTTTCCCTTCGCTATAAAAAAGACTTCCAGAAAAGTCGTTCTTATAAAACCAATAGCCCCATTTTTGAAAAGTTAGAAAGACGTTGAGCAACCACTCAAGGGCGCCAGGAGCCGTGGGATCAAAGTCATACATCTTCACGGGGATATTGGCGTGGTACCAATCCGATCCATACTTTACGAACCACTCCGGGTGCTCGCGAAAGACAGGAGCATCTTCGGTAGCCGCAAATGGCGTAAGCCAAATACCGGGACGCATGCCCAAGGCTTGCAGGTCTTTTGAAACGCCATCCATTCCGGTGGGAAACATCTCTGTCGCCTCCAGCCATTCGCCCAGGTGCAGGTTCTTCTGATAGCCGTCGTCGATCTCGATATTGCGTATGCCATAAGCGTGAAGGCCGCTATCAACGATGAATTTGCTTTGTTCCAAGGTCACAGCGGCGGAGGCACATGTCTCTCTGGTTGCTCCCTCGACTCCTGTACTTAATCCTCCGCGAAGATGAAAGTCCTGGTTATACCACGTGCTCCAACCTACCCACACATCGTCATTCGTGAACTTTCGGACTTGATTGAAAGTCACCATGGCATCTCTGAATGCCACCAATGCCTTGAACGGATCTCCATCTCCGGCTAAGAGGCATTGATCAAGCTGGAAGGTCTCTCCGGGATCAATTTGGTAGCCGATCGCGTCTTGCTCTAACTTGAGACGCAAACGCTTTGCCTGTGCCCAACGATATTCGTGCGAGAGGAGGCCTTTTTCGCCGAAGATATATTCAATGTTTGTCCATGAGCGTTCTACTTCCACTTGGCCGATAGCAATGGCCTGATTACCTTGCGGCGACCAGAGAACACTAATAGCTCCAGCCACATTGTGACCATCATTCTCGTTCACTCCATAGGAGGCGCACTTAGGGCCGCATGCGCCACTGTCAATGTAGAGCCGCCATTCCGTCGGAAGTCCAGCCAGGCGAAGAGTTCCCTGCTGGGGATGGGTCATGAGCGGCGCGTATTTTCCCAGAACAAGCGCGGCCGCCGTATTATTCGTAAGGTCCAGACGACAGGCGGCTTTTCCGTCCGTGTAATTTATGAGGAACAGTTTGCCATCCAGGGGGCCCAGTTTGCAGCCCACGATCGCGGCTGTACCCACGCCTAAGCGATCAGAATGTGGACGGCGATCTTGTTCAAGCACGAGCTTTTCCCCCAGCTGCCACACCGCGCCTGTGAGATGGCTGGGGTAGAGAGCTTCGCCCATTCTTTGACCATCTATATTGATGAATACTTTGCCATCGGAGAATCCCCATTCCAACTTGCAAGGAGCAGCGGTAGAGCTCTCTTTGTCGGATAGACTGTGTCCGGATTCAGCAAAAGAGGTTCTTGACAATGGAACAGCAGCGAGCATGCCACTTTGTTTTATAAATTCTCGTCTATCCATGCCGCTTCCTTGTACTATCGCGCATGTTATTTTTCGAACGAACCCGACTCGCAGCAGGTTTAGCTGCGAGCCGAAAATGAAGCATACAACAGCTCGGTATTTAGAAAAGATATTTCAGAGAGAACTGGATTTGGCGTGGAGGATGTGTTGCCAAAACCATGCCATACTGCTGGTCTCCCACTCCGTTGTCAATATAGCCCCATTGCGTGTGGTTCCACGCATTGAAGAAATCGGTTCGGAATAGCAGGCTATTGCTTTCCAGCTTTGGAATGGGAAAGCTCTTCTGAAGGGCAATATTCCAGTTTTCTACCCCTGGCACGATAACCGATCCAAGATGAGCATTTCCGAAGACACCAAACGCCGGTGTCGTAAAGCAAGCAGTATTAAACCACTGGAGTCGATTCTTTCCATCCGGAACGTCGTTGGGATGGCAGTTCGGAGCTCGATCCGGCATGGCGTAGGATTGATTAGTACCGGTGTTGTCCGTACCCAGATACACCGCCTGATGACCGCCTTGGGAGAATTGTGCAGTACCGCTAAATTGCCAGTCCCCGGCGATCAACTCAACTGCCTTGCCAGGCTGGTACAGCTTGCCTCTTCCAACTGGCAGCTCATAGTTCCAGGAAGTTACCTGGCGAAGAGCAGGATTCAACAAGCTTGGTCCCGCCCATATTCCGTAGTGCCTGTAATCGGTATTGCCGATGTCACTCTGTCCAAGTTGACTGCTGGCCAAGTCGTGCGACCATGCGAACCAGGACATGAGTGTCAAGCCCTGCCATCTGGGTGTTTGTAAGGTGGCAATCATTGCGTTGTACTTGGCGAATCCAATGTCCGCCCAGGTCGCAATCGATCCCCAATCAGTAAACTGCCGCCGCTGTTGTAGAGGCACGTTTGCCAAATTCCCCAATGGCTGATTCGGCGCATTAAGGTCCACGTACTGCATTTCGCGGATCGTGTGCGTACCGAGATACGTAAGTTCAAATACCCACGCATTCCCTATCCTTTGCTGCAGGCTGGCAGTCCACTGATAGACTGTCGGCGTAAGATACTGTGCACTTGCAAGAGCCGCGATGCTGATCGGATTTTCTTCGCTCGGTGCGGCAATCGCAGTGGCTGCAGGAGCAGGAAACTGTTCATTGGTAAACATCGATGGCGATTGTTGATTGTTAGCAATCGCATTGTTCAGATCCAAGCCGAAAGGTCCAGCGTGACTCTGAATGTAGCTGAATTGGTTCATATTGGGATTGCCATCAAAATAGATACCCGCACCGCCACGAATGCTGGTGCCGGGCGTAAGCAGATAGGCAATTCCGCCGCGTGGAGCAAAGTTCTTGCTTCCGGTGCTGTACCCGGATGCGGGCTCGCCCGGTGTAAGTGTCGCGTCCTTTCCATAGTTCGTTGACGGATTGAGATAATCGAGGGGATTCTTGAGGGCAAACACAACGTTCCCTGAATCGGCATCCCAGCGAACGGCCATGCGGTTGACGTTCAACCAAGGAGTCCAATGGTCATAGCGCAATCCTAAGTTGATTGTTAGCTTCTGCGACAGGCGCCACGCATCCTGCGCATAAACACCATAGTAAGACTGGTTAGCGTTCCACCGGGCACCTGGCAAGGTGAGCTGCGCCTGGACAAGTGTGCCCATGAGATAGTCGGCAAACGACATACCGCCGGCATCCAATCCGCTTGCTACTTGTGCGGCGGTACAGGTGGCATTTCCCTGGGGACATGCCGACGAGAATGTGGGCTGATAGTAAAGCTGTCCTTTGTCACTGGAATCACTATCGAAGTGCGCCCGCCGATTATTCCACTGAAAGCCCACCTTGAAGGTGTGTTTGCCCCGCACAAGGCTAAGGTCTTCCTTCAGCTGCAGATTGTTTTCAAGATCCGAAGAGAGGCTGTAGTTAGAGCCCACAACGTTGTAGTTTCCAGACCCCTGCAGATTCATATCAGGACCGCCCGGATTCGATGAGGTATTTTTCAATCCGAGCGCTTCTGAGATATTTCCAAATCCTTGCGTCGCGCGAGAGTTTGCAAAGTGAGCTCGGGTGAGTGAAATGGTCAGGTTGTTGACGATATTTTGGTTGATTGTCTGTACCCAGGAGAGGGTTGGATTGATTGAACCAAAGGGGTTTTCAATCCCTGCAATCGGGGCCAAGTTGGTGGCAACGGAGTAGTCATCAAAATAGGTAAAGCGACCGAAGATGCGTGTTTTCTCGCTCTTATCCCAGTCGATTCTCCCTGTGTACTGATTTTGCTTTATCTTTGTGGGGGTTTCTGAGACGTACTGCGGAATCCCGTCAATAACAGCATTGGGCAATGGAGAGTATTGGAGATATGCGACCGTCACCGGGTCCACACAAGTGGGACGCGGGCTGCATAGATCGGTGTTGCCCATAGGAATTTGATTGTTTGGAAAGGGCTCACGCAGACCAGTGACAGGATCGAATTTATAAGGATTGTAGATTGTCGGTGGTGCCTTTCCGGTTCCAAGATCAGTAAAATCGCCCGTTCGCACGCCTTCCGGTGGTGTATTACCTCGGTTAATGGCCTGCTGGTTAATCCGCAAGCCTTCGTAATTTCCAAAGAAATGTAACTTGTATTTAAGGATTGGGCCACCAGCGGCGCCACCGAATTGATTCATCTGATAAGGGGGTTTAGCTTGCCCGGAGAGATTGGCAAAGTAATCGTTGGCGTCAAAAGCAGTGTTACGGAGGAATTCATAGGCTTCCCCATGAAACTGGTTTGTACCGGAGCGAGTAATGGTATTTACAGCGCCGGTCCCGAAACCGAATTCCGCATTCATCACACCGCTTTCTACCTTAACCTCCTCGATGTCGGAGGGCGATTGCAACTGAGCAACCTGCCCGTAGATCGCCATTTGCACATTCGAACCGTCAATCGAGATATTGCTGGCACTGTCACGGTTGCCACCTAAGTAGACGCCTCCTGTTACAACCAGACCTGCTGCCCGAACTCCCATCAGGGCTGATTGGGTGAAAGACTGCTGATCGCGCCCATCAGGGCGCCACGCACCCATAGCCCCTGGATCGTTTACACCTGGCACCTGCGTGGCTAAGTCCAGAAAGTTTCTTCCATTCAATGGAAGAGTACTTACCAATTGCCGGCCGATAGTTCCAGAAACCTCAGATGTTGTGGTGTCAATCAAATCTGCACCTGCAGCTGAAACCGTAACGGTCTCAGCGACCTGACCTGCCTCTAACTTGAAGTCCACTACCGCAGGTTCAGCAACCTCCGCAACACGGTGAACCACTTCGGCTGTCTTGAAGCCGGTATAGGTTGCTCTCAATGTATAAGTGCCGGGCAGAATTGACTGGAATGAATATGACCCGCTCCCATTGCTCCTCGTTTTCTGAACCGCGCCGGTATTTTCGTTGATGAGTGTTACGTCCGTGCCAGAGACGACGGCACCTTGCGTGTCGGTAACGACTCCGCCGATGGCAGTTACTGTCTGCACCTGAGCTCTTGCCGGAAGCGCCATTCCAAGAACGCAACAAATCAGGAAAGCTGCCACCGTCATGTGTCCACGATTCTTTTGGACTCGAATAGATTTCATGACTCCCCCTCTATAAATGTTTGTAGAACGATCTAGAGATCCGAAGCTCTCGCCGGAATAGGTGCCCCTGCGTAGAGTTCAGAACAGACTGTTATGCAGAACTTAGACCCGATATAAATAGAGCGAAAGATGTTTCAGAGAAATCGGGGAAATGCCGATTGCATCAATTTTTGTTGCAAGCGATTGTTAAATTTTGCCTTCCTTTCTCAGATTGTCAAGCTCTTTTTTGACATTCCTGCAATGATTCCTGGAAATCTCTGCCTTGTTGAAGGACTAGGGACGGATGTTTGGCAGAATGCAATGCCCTGCTTGCTTAAACTCGTGGCACGGGGAATGCGTGATCCTTTGGGGGGAAATGCGGGCGGACAACTCTCAGCAGGAACTAGGCGGATAAAGATGAATACAAGCGCTTGCAAATATGGAAGGAATTCCATTATAGTCAACCATCCTCACCCAGTTCCCTATAACCAAGTGCTTGATGGAAGGCGCCTGTGAAGACGAAGACACGGATTTCTAAAGAGGTAGGCTCAGGAATGGTAGGACTGTGCCTCGCAGTGTGCGGATTCTATCTCCCCCCTGTATCGGCACAACAAACCGCAGCTGGAGCACAAGTCGAACCCATTGCGAAGGTTCCTCTCGCGTTGCAGGGAACAACGCTACTGCGACACAACGAAGAGATTCAAGGCGTTTATGGAAATCCGTCGTATGTCATTGACCAGCGCCTGTACGACCAAGCCAGAGATTACTTTCTCAAACGGATTGCAGCAACACCTTCCCTGCGAGATACACGGTGGCAACCTGACTTTTCTTCGCCAAGCGCATACGAAAAATCAGTGAGTACCCACCGGCAGAGCCTGCGGAAAATGCTCGGACTTATCGAAGTGGCCCCACAAAAAGCGGTCTCAAGAACGCTTGGCGAAGGCGGCAACGTCGAAGTTGAAGAGATCAGGCTCCCTCTCGACGGCGACTTCTCGATGCGTGCACTCCTTTTCATTGCAAAAACTTCGCAACCCGCGGGAGCAGTCATCGCAATTCCAGATGCGAATCAAAGCCCTGAGGAGTTTGCCGGAATCCGGGAGGGGATGGCGACAGCACCTTGGCTCCAGGAATTGCTAGCACAAGGCGTCGTGGTTGCGATTCCGCAAATGGTGGAACGCTTTTCAGACCATCCGATCTGCCAGAAGATCGGCGGTCAGGACCGGCGACGCGTGATTTGGAGGTCGGGGTTCATCGTCGGACGGACTCTAGTGGGAATGGAAGTGCAGCAGGTGATCGCACTGGCAGACTACCTGGGGAGCCGCCCAGAGATTGAGGGGAAACGAATCGCGGTATGGGGGCAAGGTCAAGGCGGAATGACGGCGTTGTATACGGCCGCGATCGATCAGCGTCTCGCAGGTGCGATAGTGCAGAATTATTTCGACCAACGTGAAGGAAGCTGGAAAGAACCTGTCGACCGGATTCTGTATGGTCAACTCAACGAGTTTGGGGATGCCGAGGTCGCTGCGCTCATAGCACCTCGTCCCTTGACGGTGGTTACACAGCCGCGGAGTCCTGTAGATTTCGAAGGCGAGCGAATCGAGATGGAACGCGCCCGACGGTTCTACCGGGGACTGGGAGCGGACGTTAAGCTGCAGGCAAAAGAAGTCGCGAGTGGCGCAGATGAAGTCAGCGTTCATGAAGCGGGATCTATTGTAGGAGCCGGGCGAGAAGATAAGCCTCCGGAGTTAGCGACCCGCATATCCGCAAAGGACATTCTCCACAGCCGCAACGAACATTTTGAATCACTGTATCGCTATGGACGACGATTGTTCGCAGAGAGCGACGCAGTGCGGAAAGAGTATTGGAACTTGGCAACAACGCCGGCACAGGCGCGTCCGGCGAAGGCGGAAAAATTGCGCAAAGAACTCGCCGAGTTGATGGGCGATGTCCCCGATAACGATATTCCCTTAAACCCGCGGACAGTACTCATCGGCGAGACGGATAAATTTCTGGCATATGAAGTCCTGGTGGATACTGTGCCTGGGGTTGAGGCCTATGGGCAGTTGTTAGTTCCCCGTTCTATCGCAGGACAAACGGCGCAACGACTCCCTGCAGTCGTCTGCCAGCATGGGTTTGGCGGCGCGCCGGAATTTGTTTCAGGTGTCGGCTTCATCGTTAAACCAGGTGATCATAACGATCTCTATTACCGCCGTTTCGGGGAACGTCTGGCAGAACGCGGCTATGTCGTTTTTGCTCCCTACGTACTAGTCCCTACAGATACTCGGACGCCTCAAGATGTTCACCGTGCCGATCTCATCAATCCACTCGTTAGGGAAGCGTCTCCGCTCGGAATGTTACGCACGAGCCTGGAGCTAGCGAAGCTGCATCGAATTGTCGACTTTCTGCAAACCCTGCCGTTTGTGGATGGAGAGCGCATCGGTTATTACGGACTATCCTATGGCGGTTACTCAGCCATTTGGATGCCTCCGCTCGAGCCGCGCTTGAAATTCACAATCATTTCCGGTTTTTTCAATAGCCTTCGTCCAGATTTAACTACCGAGGACTCGAATAACAGCTACTGGCGTCTCCCGGATCTTGATATGTATCCGTGGAACGCTCTGAATCACTTTACTCACACGGAACTGATTGCGGCGATGTGGCCCCGTCCAACAGCGGTGGAATGGGGACTCACCGATCCCACCACGACGCCGGAATGGCACAACCTTGGTTGGCAGGACCTGAAAGAAAAATATATCGATCCTTGGGAGATGAACAACAAAGTTATCGATGCCGCCTACGTCGGCCCCCATACCATTCACGGAATTGAGACTTTCTACTTTATCGACCGTTGGCTACGGCCGGAGCGTTCGGCAGGCAGAGATTACGGCTGCAACGACGATTATTGCAACCTGGATGTCGCGCCGGACCGCCATGGATATGCGCCGATATCGCAGCCTTTCTATGCAACTCAGCTCGTAGACTCAGCGAAGGACTCCTTAATTCGAGGCAGGTTCTACGTATCGGACGACTCTGCGCAGTTGACCGGTATGGGCTTTAAGCTATCTCGGGTTGGGCATCCTGGGGACCTTGTTGTGAAGATCGGCTCCAACAAGGGAGAAAGCGATCTCGGCGAGTTGCGGCTCCAAGAGAAAGCGGTCTATTCCGGTTACGATTTTTGGTACGACATGAGCTTGGCTCATCCGGTCCGCTTGGATCCTCGCAAAGAGTACTGGTTTGAAGTGCAAGCGACCTCTGGAGAGTCAGCCAACGATGGCTACGTGGTTTACGGGCCAAAGCCGCTGGGTGGAGATGACTATCCCCAAAGCTTCGGCCTCTCATTCCGTGTCCTCACGAAGAGTGAAAAGTGAAGCTCATGCATTATCAACACGCAAGATGCCGCATGTTCAAAGTAGCTATTAGAGGTGAACTGTATATGATGTCGTAACTTTTGGCGAGGCAATGATCCGGCTCTCTGCCCGCGCGGCGGAAGTCATTATCGCTAGTGATATCGGCATTGCGTGAGCTTACGCAACGCAGGCGACTATATCCGTGCAGGCACTGGCGGCGATGCTGCGATCAGGCGATTTGACGCAATTGTCAATACCGCTCATAAGCTCATGGAGATGGTCCACGCCGGAGATGCTTCTGCTCAGAAGACACAATAGATTGTCGTATCTGTAGTTATTCGATATAGGCCTCCTTTATCAGGCGGCTAAATTAAGGGGTTGAACTGCACGAGGGAAAGCTGACTCTAAAACGACGCAATAGGAGGCAACTTCAATGAAGCTGAAGGGACTGCTGATTTCACCACTGTTTGGGCTCTTGTTTCTATTGCAGAGTGCCTCTCCGACACGAGCATCTATGGCAGACGCCGACCCTTCTTCGAGCACTCCGGACCAGCCGTTTGAAGATCAGGTGAACCGTCTGCAGATGGCGCTGGAATTTCTCGGCCAGCCACTGCCGCAACAAGACAAGGAGCAGATCCGTGCCGCATTTGCACGGGAAGGGAAACAGTCCGCGGTTGCCGCTGTTGAAGCAATTCTGGACAAATACGCACTTGTAATTGTTACGATGAGCGCCGAAAGCCGGGTAAGTGTAAAACGTGGCTCAGCCCCAGCTGACCTGATTCAAGACGGAGCGCGCTTATTTCTCGTGAAGGTCATCAATCAGGCGGGGGTGACTTCACCGTTAGCCATCGAGAGTCCTAATACCGGGCCTGTCTATATTCCATCAACAAGCGCACCGGAACCGGCGACACATATCACCATGGCCGATGTTCGAAGTCGATGGGCTGACATCTCCTTATTCTCTCGCTCGCCGATGATGGACGAACGCCTATCCGGTTTCCCCGTGGAATACCGAATCCTCATAATTTCAAGCCGCGACGCAGGGCAGCGCGCAGGACAGCTTAGCTTCAATGTTGGGCAAGGATCGCAAGACGTCGGTTTCCTCAATGAGCTTTCCATCTTGTTCAAGATTGCGCCTGCGCATTCGATTACGCTCCATGTCCTGGACGAAAATGGAAAGCCCACGATGGGGTCGTTTGTTTTTAGAGACGCGCTTGGCCACATTTATCCGAACCCTGCAAAACGGCTGGCTCCGGACTTCTACTTCCAACCGCAGGTCTATCGTGCCGATGGCGACTCAATTCAACTCCCGCCGGGCACTTATACCGCAACCTTCACCGGCGGTCCTGAGTTTATCTCTGGTAGCCAGCAATTTATCGTTACGGGAAATAAGCCTGAAGACCTTACTTTCCGCCTAAACCGGTGGATTAATCCCGCAAAATATAGTTGGTACTCCGGGGACGATCATATTCACCCTGCCGGCTGTTCTCACTATGAGAATCCGACCGAAGGCGTTGACCCAAAGTCCATGGAGCGACAGGTGCTCGGAGAACACCTCAACGTCGGCGCTGCCTTGGTGTGGGGGCCATGCTTTTACTATCAGAGCCATTTTTTTCGTGGCCGCGAAGACGATCCCTCATCGACAGCGCATTCGTTGCTGCACTACGACTTAGAAGTCTCGGGTTTCCCCTCCAGTCATGCAGGCCATCTAGTTTTGATGAATATGAAGAACATTATGTTTCCTGGTACAAAGCGTATTGAACAGTGGCCCACCTGGGACTTACCTGTTTTACGCTGGGCAAAATCGCAGGGCGGGATCTCTGGCTTTGCTCACTCAGGTTGGGGCCTTGCAGTAACCTCCAAAGATCTGCCGAACTATATGATTCCAAGCTTCGATAGCATCGGCGCAAATGAATATATTGTGGACGTAACGTATCCAGATACCGTGGATTTCATTTCCGCAGGAGATACACCTTACATATGGGAACTCAATATCTGGTACCACACTTTGAATGTGGGATTTCGCACTCGACTCTCCGGAGAGACTGACTTTCCCTGTATCTACGACAGCAAAGTAGGTGAGGGACGCACCTACGCCAAGATCCAGGACAGGTTGACTTACGAAAACTACATTCGAGCCGTTCGCAACGGCGCGGCCTATGTGTCGGATGGCCGCAGCCATTTAATAGATTTCTCAGTGAATGGAACCGGAGTGGGTACCCATAACAGCCAAGTAGACTTAGCTGCGCCCGGCAATGTTCAGATCAGCGTAACGGCTGTAGCTTACCTCCCTGAGAAGCCGGTGAACGCCGCCATCAGTCAGGTCCCTTATAGTCAAAAGCCTTATTGGGATATTGAACGCGCGCGTATCGGTACAACCCGGACGGTACCAGTCGAAATCGTGGTCAACGGTGAGCCGGTAGCACGACGCGAAATAACGGCGGATGGTTCTCCCCAAAAGCTCAATTTCAATGTGCCCATTAGCAAAAGCAGCTGGGTGGCAGTTCGCATTCTGCCCTCTTCTCATACCAATGCGGTCTTTGTCCTTGTCGACGGTAAACCTATCCGAGCATCGCGCCGTAGTGCCGAGTGGTGCCTGCGGAGTGTGAACCAGTGCTGGTCCCAGAAGGCCCCGAAGATCTCTCCACAAGAGATGCCGGAGGCCATCAAAGCGTACGAACATGCCCGGGATGTATATAAACAATTGATCAGTGAAAGCAGCGATCAATAGCGATGCCGGGCCGTGCATTGCACCATAGAGCTCCGCCAACACTCAGCGACAGACGAGTCAAAGAATACTGGTTTGTATCGAGGTTGAATCTATGAGCCGTCGATTTCAGGCTCTCATGGCCCTCCTGGTATTGCTGGTGATCGCGGTATCTCTCCTCCGCTCTCGCCACAGGATTCTCGGACGATCAGGTCAAGTCCCATCAGGCGTCGCTTCATCCTCAGCATTTGCGTATTCCAATGGACTTGCCGCCGATCAAGAGGGAAACCTATATCTCAACGAGCAAACGCGAAATCGCGTTTTGAAGATCTCTACAGACCGCGAGGTAAGCGTCGTCGCTGGAAATGGCCATGTTGGATTGAGCGGTGTTGGTGGCCCTGCTGATCAAGCAAGCCTAGCCGGGCCAACAGGCATTGCCCTAGATCCGGATGGCAACCTCTTCATAGCCGACACCGGCAACAATGTCATTCGACGCGTCGATGCGAAGTCCCACATCATCACAACGCTGTCTGGAAATTATTTTGATGGCGAATGGATGGGCGAGGTCGCGAAATCTACCGCCGCATCCCCCGGGACCTATCCACCCATATCGATCGCTGCAGATAGCGATGAGAATTTATACCTTGCCATATCGCACGCCGGAGGCATCAAGCGTATCGATTTCTTCAGCGGCAACGTAACACAAGTCGTAGGGCCGGGTTTGACCGGGGACCCTTCTGCTCCCGTCGCCAACTTCGGCCCCTATTGGGTAGCAGTCAATCAGCGTAAGACGCTCTATTACTCAGACCCGGAGAGAAACACAGTTTCCGAGGCAAATCCGCTGCAGAACGACGTTCATCGCTTAGCGGGCGGTGGCCTTTGCGGATTTGCAGGTGATGGAGGGCTGGCGGCTGGCGCGCTTCTCTGTTTCCCTGAGGCCATTGCTACGAGCAACGACCAGAAGTTATTCATCGTTGACTCGGGGAACAATCGCATCCGGCAGGTCGATTTGCAAACAGGGATCATTACAACCGTGGCTGGTAACGGACAAATTGGCTATACGGGGGATGGCGGCCCGGCGGTAGATGCAAGCCTGAATAGCCCCACGGGAATCGCGGTAACTGCAGACGGTTTTGTCTATATCGTCGACGCGGGAAATCAATGCATCCGACGGCTCGAACGAGCGACCGGACAAATCATGACATGGGTAAGCAATCGTGATCTTGCCACCCTGAGGCCCTAGCCGAAGGCTCTTGCGGTTTCTGTCTGCTTAGCAAGCGCGGATCCTGCCCTTTGCCAAGCCTCGTTCAGGGCGACAAGATCAGTCCCAATGGCCACCAAACCGCCAAATTACGACTTTGCTGCCTTTTGAGTCTGCATTTCGCCGACACGCTGTTTCAAACGGGGATAAAGTTCTAGCGCATTGTCCCGCATGATCTGCTTCCCGATCCGCCGCGCATCGTCTTCACCCAGTTCCTGCCGATCGACCTTCTCTGCCAGTACCTCGGCCCAGCAGTGGCGAACCAACTCCGTCTCTCCGTAGATTCCTTCGGCTGAGACATCATCTCCTCCCCAAGTCAAACGACTCGAAGGCATCACCTCTAACCATTCGCTGAACGCGCTCCTGGCCGTTGCATAGCTGATCGTAGGAAGCCATACGCAGTCGATCCAGACATGATGCGGAAATTTGGCTCCAATAAGACCAGTTTCACGTACCCACGGAAAGCCTCCATGAAACAACTCGAACTTTGTGCGCGGATTCGCCTCGATAATGTCGACGAGTAACAAGGGGTTCGATCCCTGGATGCGAGCATCACCGGTGTGGATCTGGAAGGGGATATCGTATTTCGCGCTCAATTCACAGAGCCGCCACATAATGAAGTCTTCAAATGCTGTGACCTCTTCCTGCGTAAGCTCCGATCGCGAGCGTCCAAATGTTTTCTCGACCTTTTCCTTG
>JAATFH010000363.1 GCA_015655315.1 Terriglobales bacterium | reverse complement strand
TGATCGAAGTAAAGTGCATGCGCACTGCGGCGCGGCCCTTCACCCGTCCGGGACGAGTCACCTGATCGATCACACCCTGCACATAAACACCTGCAGGGATTGCGACCTGTCCGTTGACCACTACCGGGAAGTTCGAGGAAAGATAGACACCGTCTCCCGGCTTTGCGGTCTTTGTATTGACGGCCGACCTGAGAGCCAGCAAAACCTTGGTTCCCTGGGGAACATCGATCGATTTTGCCTGCCAGGTGGTGGCGGCGGCATTCGCCTGCTGTGCAGTATTGACATTTACCGCTGCAGGCACCTGCTGCGCCATAACTCCGCTGGCAGCAAACAATCCCGCTGCAACTGCTGTCGCGGTCCAATTTCTAAACGTGTGCATCATCGCTCCCCTTGTTGCTCCATGTGAGATCCGAGTTCCAGTGAGTTCCATCGTGCGGATGTGTCGAGATCGATTCACGGTCTGCTGCAAAAAGTGGGGAAGTTGATGCTGCCGGTCATTTTGCAGATCGAAAACCGAATCCGATCTCTTCCGGATCAAGGACATTCGCCCGCAATCCGGACTTATGGAAGCCCTGCAACATATTGTAGACGGTTTCGGAGACCGATATGTTAGCTATTGCCAGCGGTCCCTGATTACCTTGGCCAGCTTTGCCAGCAGGACTTCCGCATCATTATCGGGAGTCCAGCTCTTGTCCTGGTTACCATAGGTGAATTCCGAGATGACAACCGGGCCATTCTTTGCCGAGATCACTCCGACATCGTTCCGGACCTCATCGAGAGCACCGGTTTTATTGGCGATCTTCGATTCGCCTTCGGTCGTGTCGAGAGTTTCTAAATAGCGCGGAATGCTGTTGCGGTAGAACTGATTTCTCAGCATGTGCATGGCAGCGGCACAGAGTTTCTCGTCCTCAGCTGTCGGCTTCGCTGTGCTGCCGGGCGCGTTCAGATTGCACGTGGAAAAGCGTTCCATCAGGCTTGCCATTTCCCTGGCCGTGGTTTTACCCAGACCGAACTGCTTCTGATCGGCAGGCATGGGCCCGATTGGCGGCAATGAGACTTTCTTATAAAGAAAGGTGTCTTTCAGGCCCAGCCACTGAATCCGGGCGTCGATATTTTTGAGACCGAGATGGTCGATGGCGACGTTGGTCGCCGTGTTATCGCTGACGATGACCATCATGGTCAAAACATCTTTCAAGGTGAGGGTTTGCGGTACATCGAAAAACATCAACACGCCGGAACCTTCTACCTGATTCTCTTTCGTCAGCGTGAGTTTATCGTCGAAGTGTGTCTTCCCTTCCTGAATCTGCTTAAGCGCCTCGAAGAGTACGGTCAACTTGATCACTGAGGCGGTCGGCACCGGCGTGTCTGCGTTGACGGCGACCGTCCTGCCGCTGTTCAAATCGTGGGCATAGAGTGTTACGTGGCCATGATGCGCCTGGATCAGTGCCTGCAGCTGTGCTTCAAGAGCGGTGTCCTCCTGGGCATGCAGAGTGGCAGAAAGTGCAATTGCAAAAAAGATCGCTGACAGAAATCGCATCCTCACCCTTTATTTGCATCAAATTCGCTTACGATAACTGCACCTGGTTCGATTGCCATGACTTTACCATTCGCCATTTCGGATCAGCGGAGGCGTTTTGCCGCAGCGCGCGCGGTTTTAGAGCAAGCGGTCCGCGACCGTGCTTTTCCCGGAGCGGCATACGGAATCCTGCTCGATGGTCACGTTGTCGCCCTCGACGCAGTGGGCAACTTTACGTACGAAGGTGATTCTCCGGAAGTTACCCCGGAAACAATATTCGACCTGGCCAGTGTAACCAAAGTTTTGGCGACAACCGCTGCGGCGATGCTGCTGTTTGATCGCGGCATCCTCGATCTCGACACTCCGCTGGGCGAGATTCTTCCCGGCTTCGTGATTGGACGAGTACCGGGGAGCGGTAAAGAGCGCGTGACGATACGCATGTTGCTGGCGCACTCCTCGGGGCTTCCTGCCTATGCCCGCCTCTTCGAGCAGCACACTTCCGCAAGCGGATTGTTGCGCGCCTGTCTGCAGATGCCGCTCGACGCAGCGCCGGATACACGCGTCGATTATTCGGATATCGGGTTCATCCTGCTGGGAAAAGCGCTGGAGGTGCTCTCCGGCGATCTTCTTGCGAGATTCTGCGAGCGGGAAATTTTTGTGCCGTTGGAACTCACCCGCACATATTTCTGTCCACCGCTGGCGATGCATCTGCAGATTCCTCCGACGGAAATCGACACAACATTTCGCAAGCGAATCGTTCAGGGAGAAGTGCATGATGAAAACGCTTTCGTGCTGGGTGGTTGCGGCGGACATGCGGGGCTTTTCGCCAGCACACTCGACGTTCTGCGTTTCGCTGCCTGCATCCTCGCGGAGGGCCGGATCGGGCAGAAGCAAGCGCTGTTCCAGGCTGCAACCGTCGATCTTTTTGCTGCGCGGCAAAGCCTGCCGCACGGAACCTCCCGCGCGCTCGGGTGGGATACACCGACTACGCCTTCATCGTCGGGGAAATTTTTCAGCGCGTCTTCGATCGGCCATCTCGGGTATACAGGCACCTCGCTCTGGATCGATCGCGAACGCGGACTCGCCATGGTTCTGCTTACGAACCGTACCTGGCCGGATCGTTCCAATAAATCGATTCAGCGGGTTCGGCCCGCCTTCCACGATGCAGTTTTCGTTGACCTGTAAAAAAATATTTCCACTACGGAACATCATTCACGAAAGAGATTCCATGTAATAAAAATTGCAGCCTATTTCTCTCCTTAGCGCTACAATAGGAGATGGCGAATTGTTGAGATTAATCACACCCAATGGCAACCATCACACCTGCTCCACCGGCCGAAACAAACCGCATAAGCAACGGGCATTCCTCACCAGCTACCGGCATTCATGAATTAATTACAGAAAGCGCGAATGACGCCTCGCAGGGCTTCGATACAAAGTCTGCCCTCGAGATCGCGCGCATCATTAATCATGAGGACTCCAGAGTTGCAGCCGCGGTCAAGAAAGCGCTTCCGGAAATCGCGCTGGCGATCGATGCTGTTGCGCGTAGTTTGCGCGAGGGCGGGAGGCTGATCTATGTGGGAGCGGGATCGAGCGGCCGCATTGCCGCGCTCGACTCGTGCGAATGCCCTCCTTACTTCTCAAACGCGCCACAACAGATTCAGTACATCATGGCGGGCGGTCCCAAAGCTCTCGCATCGCCGGTAGAAGTGAACGAGGATTCGGAAGAACTTGGCCAGCGCGATATTGCGCGCCGCCGTCCGACCCGCAAAGATGTCGTACTCGGGCTTTCGGCCAGCGGTCGCACGCCCTACGTCGTCTCGGCTGTGACTTATGCACGCGCACGCGGAGCGAAAACCGCCTGCATTACCTGCAATCCGAACACGCCGCTCGCTGATGCCGCTGACATCGCGATCATCGCGGAGGTTGGCGCTGAAGTCGTCACCGGCTCAACCCGCATGAAGGCTGCAACCGCGCAGAAGATGATCACCAACATGATCACGACGGGGGCGATGACGCGCCTGGGTTATGTGTACGAGAACCTGATGGTCAACGTGCACATGCAGAATTCGAAACTGGTCGAGCGCGGCATCACCATTCTCATGCGCGCCTGCAACATCGACCGCGAGACTGCCGTACGCACCATCAAGTCCGCCGGACGCAGCGTGCCTGTTGCTCTGGTCATGCTGAAGGCCAACGTAGACAAGCCAGAGGCTGTGCGCCGGCTGGCTCAATCCGATGGGAATGTGCGCCGCGCGATTGAAGATTCGGTCATGGATCTGTAATTTCGGCTTTTTATTTCCGCCAATAAAGAAAAGCGCCCATGCGGGCGCTTTTTTATTTCTTGTCATATCATTCGGCTGCATGGTTATAATATGTATTAGCATCTGCACTGGAGGCTGAGGTGAGTGTAATCGTAAAGGTTACGACTGTAGGCAGTTCTGTGGGGATCGTGCTTCCCAAAGAGATCCTTTCTAAACTTCATGTCCAAAAAGGAGATTCACTCTACATCACAGAAACTCCGGATGGGGTGCAGCTTACGCCCTACGACGAAAGGTTTGTTCGCGTAATGGAAGCTGCGGACCGCGTGATGCGTGAAAACCGCGATGTATTGAGAAAGCTGGCCGAGTAGGTTGAAAGAACCTATCTGGATCGATAGAGAACAGGTCCTTGCAATGCATGCCCGCCAGCTTTCCGAACACGGCGGCGGCAGCGGCGTGCGTGATGAAAACTTGCTGGAATCAGCTCTGGCGCGTCCTCAGAATCTGCTTGCCTATTCTGAAAAACCGCCGTCGCTTATGCGGCTCGCGGCCGCCTATGCTTTTGGCATCGCGCGTAATCATCCATTTGTCGATGGCAATAAGCGAACCGCACTTGTTGTCTCGTTCACTTTCCTTCTCCTGCACGGCGTCGTCATTACTGCAACAAGAGAAGAACGTTATTTCATGTTTTACGACCTCGCGGCAGGCCATGTTTCCGAAGATGAACTAGCTTCCTGGTTTGAAAAGAATTCCGCTCCCGCATCTGGCTGACGTACCCGGTGCGGTACTAGCCTCTCGCGCGACTCACAGGCTACGCGTATACACTATCCGTTACGGCAGATCATTCCAGGTAGATATATTCATGGACAAATTCGTCATCCGCGGGGGCAACCCGCTCATTGGAACGATTCGCGTCAGCGGCGCGAAGAACTCGGCACTTCCCTGCATGGCTGCGGCCATCCTCACCGAAGACGAGGTAATCCTCGAAAATATTCCGCAGGTGCGCGATATCGAAACCGAGCGCAAGCTGCTGGTTTCGATGGGGGCTGAAGTCGAGTTGGGTTATGGGCGCGCGCAGCATCGCACCTCGATCAGCTGCCGTGTGCTCTCCGATCCTGTGGCGAAGTACGAAATCGTGAAGACAATGCGCGCCTCATCGCTGGTTCTCGGCCCGCTGGTGGCGCGTACCGGGCTTGCCCGCGTGGCCATGCCCGGAGGCTGCGCGATTGGCGGACGTCCCATCGATCTGCACATCAAGGGTCTTGAAACGATGGGCGCTGTGATCAGCTACGAACATGGATACATTGAGGCTCGTGCCGAGCGGTTGAAGGGCGCACACATTGTCTTCGACAAGATCACTGTGACCGGGACCGAAGATCTGCTGATGGCTGCGGTATTGGCCGAAGGCGAGACCATCATGGAGAACTGCGCCCGCGAACCCGAGGTCACTGATCTGGCTGCGTTGCTGACGGCAATGGGCGCGAAGATCGAGGGCGCGGGTACGTCGAAGATTCGAGTGCTGGGCGTGGAGAAGCTGCACGGAGCGCGTCACCGCATCAATCCCGACCGGATCGAAGCGGGAACTTTTCTTGTTGCCGGAGCGATCACGGGCGGCGACCTGTGCGTTGCCAACTGCAACCCGTCGCATCTCGGCGCGATCATCAGCAAGCTTGAAGAGGCGGGTGCGCGGGTGGATATTCTCGGTAAAGACCAGATTCGCGTGCGCAGCGAAGGCAGCCTGAAGGCAGCAGACATCTCGACGGAAGAGTATCCCGGCTTCCCGACCGACATGCAGGCGCAGTACATGGCCCTGGCGACGCAGGCTGAGGGCACGTCGGTTGTGGCTGAGAATATTTTTGAGAACCGCTTCATGCATGTGCAGGAACTGGTCCGCATGGGCGCGAACATCAAGGTCGACGGGCGCTCGGCTACTGTACGGGGCAAGTCTCCGTTGTCGGCGGCTGCGGTCATGTGCTCCGATCTGCGCGCTTCGGCTTCCCTGGTACTCGCAGCGCTCGTAGCGAATGGCGAATCGATTCTCGACCGTGTTTGTCATATGGACCGCGGTTACGAACACATTGAGGAGAAGCTGCGCGGCGTGGGCGCACAGATTCGCCGGATGGGCGATGTCTTCGCTGATCGACGCGAAACGGTTGCCGTCGAAGCGTAAACAATGCAGCATTCTGTCCTCCTGTGCATCCCAATGAACAGGAGGGCATAATGCCTGGCGACGACCGCATACTACGCGATCACCTTCTCGAATTTCTGCGCGGCAACAGCGCGCACATTGACTTCAAAACAGCCGTTCAAGATTTTCCGCCCGCGCTCTATGGGGAGAAACCACAGGGTGCGCCTCACAGTGCATGGCAATTGCTGGAGCACATCCGCTTCACGCTGCATGATCTGCTGGAATTCTGCACAAACCCCAAATACACCGAGCCCGAATGGCCAAAGGACTACTGGCCGGAGTCCGCAGCGCCACCGTCTACTGAGGGGTGGGCGGCAGCGGTGCGCGCCGTAAACGAGGACTTGACCGCGTTTGAGAAGCTTGCGGACGATCCCGGTTCGAATCTTTATGCACAGATTCCGTGGGGGAACGGGCAAACGCTACTGCGGGAGATTCTGCTAGCCGGCGATCACACGAGTTATCATCTCGGGCAGCTCGTCATGCTCAAGAAGCAGTTGACAGCCTGAACAAAACCAAGTGCGGAAGCCCTGCTGAACTATTTCCAGCTGACGGCGAGCTGCCAGCGGAGATTACGGAGAGAGGTTTTTCGCAGTACTCGCTCGTACTCTTCAAGTTCGCTAGTGATTGGGGTTGTATCTGAGCCGAGAGCCGAGGGATTTTCTTTCAGAAAGTCCAGCAAGGTGCTGATGGTCACAAGGCCGTCGCCGGGTGAGAACCACTGCGGCGGCGGCAGGGTCTTGGCCCACTCCGGATCGCCCGCGCCCTCCTCGAGCAGCAACGCCATGGAATTTTCGTCTGCCGAGAAGAATTCCAGCAGCGGCTTGACGCCAAGGCGTAGTGCGAGCTTTTCCAGGGCATCTTCGTTACGCGCGAGAGCGTGCCCGTTGACGAAGATGTCAAAGCCGGGATCCTCTCCCTCAACAACGATGTACATGGACGCGCTCATTACTAGCCCAGTCTACCCCACATTAGACGGTGAATTCTTGATCTGGTGAGCTATGTTACCCCGACGGTTAACACCACTTCATCTCTTTTTGACAGGGCTATCGCCAGCAGGCTCCCGACAACAATTGCCGCCCCTGTCCAAATCCGCCAATCTACGTGGGGACGAAGCAGAAAAACACCTTCGGCAACCGATATCAGAAGCTGTGCCCAGACAGTGGATGCGAGCTGATCTGCACGGATATGTTTCAGGAGCCAGAAATAGAGTGCGAACGCGATCCCGTTTCCGATGACAGCCAGCAGCAGCGTCCACGATAGAGCCCGGACGCCATGCGTCCCACTCGCAAAATTCAAGAGCTCCAGGGTAATGGCTGCGGCAGCGAGCTGGATGGCTGCCGTATAGACAGGGTGACTCTTTCCCAATCGTCTTTTTGCGAAGACCAGCGAGCCTGCGGTTGCGAATGCTCCGACAAGCAGTACCGCGATCCACGGCAGCTGGTTCAAGGAAACAAAAATACTATTGCCT
>JAATFH010000199.1 GCA_015655315.1 Terriglobales bacterium | reverse complement strand
TTTCTTGACGCCATGATGCTGCGCTCGCTGCCGGTCAGGGATCCGCAGCAGCTGGTCAAACTGGGCGTCGAGGACTGGGGCGGCATCACCGACAGTTTCGCCTGCGCCGAACTCTACTCCTACCCCTTTTACCGCCAGTTCCAGCGCAAGAACGCCGTCTTCTCTGACACCGCCGCCGTGTTCAGCATGATGAACAGCGTTCACGGCTTCGTCGACGACCGCCAGGAGTCGCAGCTGATCCACGTCCAGACCGTTTCGGGTACGTACTTTCAGACTCTCGGCGTGGGCGCGCAGATGGGCCGTGTGCTCAACGACGCGGACGATTCGAGCGAAGGCGACCATCCGGTTCTGGTCATCAGCGACGGCTTCTGGAAGCGCATCTTCGGCGCCGATCCGTCGGTCCTCAACCATAAGCTGAAGCTGGGCAACGTGGTCTACGACATTGTGGGCGTCGCGCCGGCGGAGTTCTTCGGCACCAAGGTCGGCGAAGCTCCCGATGCGTGGGCGCCGTTATCCATGGCTGGCGTTATCCCTCCCGGCTGGGGTGCATACAAGGACGACTTTTCCGAATCGCTCTACATCCTGGGCCGGCTGAAACCCGGCGTCACTATGGAGCAGGCCACGGCCAACGTGAATGTTCTGTTTCCGCAGATACTGCATAGCTTTCCCGATGCCAAGTTCACCCAGGAAAATATAGCCGACCTGGCCCGCGCGCATGTGGCATTGAAAAGCATGGCCAGCGGCGTCTCCGATCTGCGCCGCACCTACTCCGAGCCTTTGATGGTTCTCATGGTGATTGTCGGACTGGTGCTTCTCATCGCTTGTGCCAACATCGCCAATCTGCTTCTGGCCCGCTCCACAGCGCGGGCGCGCGAACTGGCGGTACGCCAGGCACTCGGCGCGAGCCGCTCGCGGATCATCCGCCAGCTTCTCACCGAGAGCATGATATTGGCGTTGGCTGGCGGAGCACTGGGGATTACTTTCGCCGCCGCCGCCAATCGCGTGTTGTTGGGCATGATCTCGCGAGGCTCCGACGCCGTTCCGCTCGACGTCTCGCTCAACCTGCGCCTCCTTGCCTTTACCTTCGCGGTCACCGTTTGCACCGCGCTGCTCTTCGGAACCCTCCCGGCTCTGCGGGCCACGCGCCTGCAACTGGTAGAAGGCCTCAAGAGCGGCCGCGGCGCTTCTGCCGCCGGGCGGTCGCCATTGGCGAAAATACTTGTTATCTCCCAGGTGGCGCTCTCGCTGGTGCTGATGGTGGCTGCTTGTCTCTTCCTGCGCACGCTTGTCAACCTGAACCGTGTCGACGCCGGCTTCAACAAGGAGAATGTACTGCGCCTGGACATAGACTCCAACATTACCGGCTACAAGGACGACGATCCCCGCCTCAAGATGCTCTTCAAACAGATCGAGGACCGCGTCAACGCGCTTCCGGGAGTCAAAGCGGCCAGCTTTTCCGCCTTCACGTTTGGCGAGGGTAGCTGGAACACTCACATCCGTGTTCCCGGCATGCCCGTGAATCGCGACGCGAATGTGAACCACAACATCATCGGCAATGGATACTTCTCGACGATGCAGATTCCCATTCTGGCTGGCCGCGCCTTCGACTCCCAGGACACCGCTACATCGCAGCATGTGGCCATCATCAGCGAGCACATGGCGCGTACTCTGTTCCCGGTAGGTTCGCCCATCGGACGCACATATTTCATCGGCTCGGACGAGAAGATGGTGATCGGCGTGGCCAGGGACGTGAAGCTTCATGGTCTCGACAGGCCAGCCGGTTACATCGATTACTTTCCGTACACGCAAGGGGATTGGAGCTTCGGCAACTTCGAGGTCCGTTACTCCGGAGACTTCAGTTCCATTGCCAGTGAGGTGCAGCATGCCATTCACGCGGTCGATCGCAGATTGCCGATCACTCACGTCATGACGCTCGATGCGCAGGTGGCTAGCTCCTTCACCAACCAGACCATCATCGCCGAGCTCTCCGCTTTCTTCGGCCTGATGGCGGTGTTCCTGTCGTGCATCGGGCTCTATGGCTTGATGTCGTACCTGGTCAGCCGCCGCATCGGCGAAATCGGGATACGCATGGCTCTCGGCGCCAACCGCTCGGAAGTAGCCTGGCAGGTGCTGCGCGAGATCGCGCTGCTGGTTCTTGCCGGGATCGTCATCGGCCTGCCGCTTACTCTGGCCGGAATCCGGCTGGTGCGCAATATGCTCTATGGGCTGAGCGGAACCGATCCGTCCAGTCTGATGGCGGCGACGGCTCTTCTGCTATTTGCGGGAATGGCCGCAGGATACTTGCCGGCACGTCGAGCTGCATCCGTCGACCCGGTGGTCGCCCTTCGCGACGAATAGAACAAGCGGAAATGGCAGGGTAATCTATGTCTTCAGAACTAAAAACCATTTGGCTGGTACGAACTGGCTGGCGCCATCTCAGTTCATTACGGGGTGATCGTCAACCGGGCTAAAGGACGGTTCCCGGAAAACGGCATTTTGAGCAAGTTCGAACTTACCGAAAACCGGACTTTTCAGGCGCTACGCCATTCTGTGCAGCCAGCCTTTGTTGAGTCTTAGCGAAGAGTCGGCTTCTGAATGCTGTTCGAATCGACGTTGCGGAGTGTAAGGGAGCTGTGTACCGTTACGATGCAATGGTATTTGCGGATCTCGATCTATCACGACGACTGGAGCGTGCCGAAGGACAGGCGTGCCTGGAGTTTGCTGAGGCACGCCGTCGTCTCTATCCGGACAGTGGGGCTACCTGGATAGAGTGCGCAGGCGCATATGCCGTCTTCGACGGAGTTGACTCTCCGGTCACACAAAGCTTCGGGCTGGGACTCTCGGAACCGTTGAGTCAGGCTTCGTTAGACAGGATTGAGAGCTTTTTTCTCGAGCGCGGGGCAGGCGTCGTGCATGAGGTAAGCCCCTTGGCAGGCATCGAGACGCTTGACTTACTGTGCACCCGAGGGTATAGGCCGGTCGAACTCAGCAGCGTGATGTACCGGCCTGTGGAGCGACCTGTCAGGAAAGACCATGGCGCGATAATCGTGCGGGTGGCTGCTATTGAAGATGCGCCACTATGGGCGAGCGTCAGCGCGCGGGGATGGGCGCACGAACATCCGGAGCTACAGGATTTTCTTGAACAATTCGGCGCAATCGCATTTGCACGCCAGCAGGGTGTAAATTTCATCGCAGAGTTGGATGGCGAACCCGGAGCGACGGGCACGCTGTGTCTCCATGACAGGGTTGCACTCTTCGGTGGGGCATCGACCATTCCAGAGATGCGCAGGCGCGGACTGCAGACAGCCCTTCTCGAAGCCCGGATGAGCTACGCCTTTGACCGAGGCTATGAACTAGCCATGATGGTGACTGAAGCAGGCAGCCAGTCTCAACGCAATGCCGAGCGCAAAGATTTCCGCATTGCATACACACGCACGAAGTGGCAGCTGTATCGATCTTGACATCTCAGAAAACGGTTGAGGAGTGCCCCAGCCACATTCGAGATTACCAAGAAGCGGTTAACGCAATCCGAACCAGGTATCTAAGCCAACTCACCGCTGGTGCCGGTGCCGGAGCCGGCTGCTTCAGAAACGCGCTCAGAGTCTGCGCAGCGTAACCTGCCTGGATCTTATTGACCTTTGGCAGGTCGGCTGTGTTGAACAGTTGCGTGCGGAAGATGATATAGGCAAACTGGGTCTCTGACCGGATGACCGCCTTGATTCCAGCGGGCGTCTCTCCGTTCCATCCCGGTCCGGCGACCATGAATGTTCCGCCATCGGTTCCGTAGGCTCGTGTGCCGAGATAGGCGAAGTTGTATGTGTATAGGTCTACCATCTGACCCGTGTAGTAACGGTTGGGCGCGATCTTCGGGACCGTCACCACCACAGGTTCCGCGCGCAGGTCCATCCACAGATACGAGTACGGGGTATCGGAGTTTGGCGTTACCACAAACTTGTCTTCAGGCGTGGCCACAGATTTCGAACTATGCAGCGTGTTGAACGGCCCCTGATAGTCGTGATTCGTGGCGTTGATCGCCTGCTTGTACATGGTCTGGTAGTTCGCCGCCATGGGGAAGCCGTAGATATAGGCTTCCTTGGCAATTGCACGCGCATCCGCCACTGAAAGTCCGCCTTCGGCCAGCTTCGTCGCGTTATCGCAGCTCGAAACAAACAACAAGCAAGCCGCCAAACCAGCCATTCGTGCTCTGCCCAAGATACGCGCTCGCATCGGCGTCTCCTTCGTTGCAGTGGGCAATAATAGGGCAACACGGAATCACTTCCAACTGTGCATTCTGGCAGGTAAAGTGCCGTGATCGATCGGGAAGTAGCGTAGGTAATAAAAGACGGATCAGACTTCGACCGGCGATATCAGATCGATGCACTCATCAAGCAAGGGTGAGCCAATCCCGGAAACATTCGTCCTGTGAAAAGCGCATCTCGGGTGATGGCGTGCGAACGGCCTAGAGAATTGGCGATAGTCCTCCATCAATCCGCAGATTGATACCTGTGATGTAGCCCGCTAATGGGCTGGCGAGGAAGGCGATTGCGTTAGCAATCTCGTAAAGTTCTCCTACTCGTCCCATGGGAACCTGGGCAAACATCGGCAAGACAGCTCGTTCGATATCCTTCCATGGCGTGCCTGTATCCCCCAGGCTCCGCTCTTTGGCGACTTCACGGAAACGATCTTCCAGCGTGGAACTGCGTATCGTGCCGGGAGAAACGGCATTAACCGTAATTCCATCAGCCGCGACTGCTTTCGCCATCGATGCCGTCATTGCATTCATGGCCGCCTTGCACGCCGAATAATCCGGTCCCGCTGGCGGCGGCATTGTTGCCGCCAGGCTTGAAATATTGATGACTCGCCCCCACTTGGCCTGCCGCATCTTTGGCAGGACGCGTGTAGTCACCCTGAGCGCCGCCAGAACATTGCGATCATAGGCAGATGACCAAGAGGATGGTTGCGTATTCTCCCAGCTCTCCTTCACACCGCCGGAGCCTCCGGCATTGTTCACCAGAATATCGACTGCACCAGCGAAGTTTTCCGCCTCCGTCACTAGCCGCTCTACCGCGTCGTCTTGCGTCAGGTCTCCGAGTACGACATGAGCCTGCCCTCC
>JAATFH010000268.1 GCA_015655315.1 Terriglobales bacterium | reverse complement strand
TCGTGGAAGTGCTCCCAGTTCGACCACTTGCCGACGAGGTTGGAGTTGGCCAGCAGGACGCGCGGAGCGGCTTCGTGAGTGCGCAGGATGCCGACCGGCTTGCCCGACTGGATGAGCAGCGTCTCGTCGTTCTCCAGGCTCTTGAGGGAGCGGACGATGGCGTGGAAGCACTCCCAATTGCGCGCGGCTTTCCCGGCTCCGCCGTAGACGACGAGCTCGTCGGGGCGCTCGGCCACTTCCGGATCGAGGTTGTTCATCAGCATGCGCAGAGCGGCTTCCTGCTGCCAGCCCTTGGTGTTCAGGGTATTGCCACGAGGGGAGCGGATGACTTCGGCGGTCGTATCTAACATGCTGTCTCCTGCGGAGAAGCCCACATCTCAGCGAGATATCGGGCATCCAAATGCTGGTCCTTCCAGGCGTCGAATGCGCCTGCTCTGATATGGCTGGCCAGACGCTCTATATCGGTTGATAGTATGCGGTCTTCGGCGAGGCGGGGTACGAAGCGGCGAACTACTGCTCGGGCTCGTTCGACTTCGCGGGCGGGTTTGAGCGGCTGGCGGTAATCGAGGCCTTGGGCGGCGCACATCATCTCGATGGCCAGGACGTGTTCGGCGTTAGCCACGACTTGGCGCAGCTTGAGGGCCGAAGTCATGCCCATCGATACATGGTCTTCCTTGCCTCCGGAGGTTGGAACAGAGTCCACGCTTGCGGGATGCGAGAGCACCTTGGCCTCGTTGAGCAGCGCGGCAGCGGCGACGTGAGCGATCATCAGGCCGGACGAGATTCCCGGCGAGTCGGAGAGGAAAGCCGGAAGGCCCTCGTTGATGTCCGGGTTGATGAGGCGGTCGATGCGGCGCTCGCTGATGCTCATCAGGTCGGTCAGGGCGATGGCTGCGTAGTCGAGGGCGAGAGCGAGCGGTGCGCCGTGGAAGTTGCCTCCGGAGAGGATGTCACTCTCGTCGGTCCCATCCGAAGTGAAGATGAGTGGATTGTCAGTCGCCGAGCCTGTTTCGGTTTCGATGACCTCGCGGATGTGGGCCAACGCGCCGCGCACGGCTCCGTGGACCTGAGGCATGCAGCGGAGGCAGTAGGCGTCCTGCACGCGCGGGTCGTTGTGGCGGTGCGATTCGCGGATCTCGCTCTCTTCGAGCAGACGGCGGAGATGTGCGGCGGCCGCGATCTGGCCGCGATGCGGGCGTGCTTGGTGGATGCGCGCATCGAATGCGGTGGGCGTTCCACGCAGAGCTTCGAGTGACATGGCTCCGGCAAGGTCGAAGAGTTGGGTGACGCGTAGCGCGCGGTCGAGGGCGAGCGCTCCGGTTGCGGCCATTGCCTGCGTGCCGTTGAGGAGCGCAAGTCCTTCCTTAGCTTCGAGTGTGAGCGGCGTGATTCCTGCTTCGCGCAGCGCGCAGCAGGCTCCGGTGCGCTTGCCTTGAAAGAGGACTTCGCCTTCGCCAATCAGCGCCAGCGCGAGATGCGCGAGTGGGGCGAGATCGCCGCTGGCTCCAACCGATCCACGCGAAGGAATGATGGGATGGATTCGCTGGTTGAGGAGCGCGATCAGTGTTTCGAGGACGATGGGGCGAACGCCGCTGTGTCCTTTCGCGAGGACATTGGCGCGGAGCAGCAACATGGCGCGGGTTTCCGGCTCGGGGAGAGGTTCGCCGAGTCCGCAGGCGTGGCTGAGCACCAGATTACGCTGCAGGGCTTTCAGGTTGCCGTTCGAGATGCGGACATCTGCGAGTTTGCCGAATCCAGTATTGATTCCATAGGCGGTTTCGCCGCTGGTGACGACCGCTTCGACGACCTGGCGGGATGCTTTGATCTTCGGCCGGGCTTCGTCGGCGACTATGACTTTGCGGCTGCCGCATGCGACGGTTGCGATCTCTTCGATGGTAAGCGCTTGCCCGGAAAGCGCTAAAGCTGGTTCAAGATGCATAGTTTCAGTCCCTAAGCTTGTGTGCCAACTGAGAACAAAAAGCAGATCTTCACTTCGCTCAGGATGACATCGCGTTAAGGAGGAATGTAGCGGGCAGATGAGCTTCCGTACATGGCATTTCCACGGAAACCACGCTCATTTACAATGATTTCGTTCTATTTTGGAGCGCTTATCGATGGATTCGACGGATATTCTGGATGATTACGCGAGAAAACTGCTTGACGAGCTGCGGCGGGATGCGCGGGTCTCGTTTGCCGACCTGGGACGCCGGATCGGACTGTCGGCTTCGGCGACGGCGGAGCGCCTGCGGCGGATGGAGGAAGCCGGGATCATCCGCGGATACACGGTTGAGATCGACCGCGAGGCGCTGGGGCTGCCGATCCTGGCCATCGTGCGCATGACCTGCGATGGACCGCGCTATCATCCCTTCCTCAAGTTCGTGAAGGAGCTGCCCGAAGTACAGGAATGCCACCATGTGACCGGCGGCGATGCCTTTTTCCTGCAGGTGACGGCTGCTTCGATTGCGGAACTGGAACGGGTGATTGAGCGGCTGCTGCCTTACGGGATTCCGACGACGAGCATCGTGCTGTCGTCGCCGGTGGCGCATCGGGCGTTCGATCTTTCCCGGGCTCGTGGGTGAGTCTGCCGATAGCTGATGAAGACTGTTTTTTCGATGCGTCCCATGGCTGGATTTGCTCGTGCCCATTCTGGACGAAATCGATGGAGAGTGGAACTCTTTTCATCGCGCTTTGCGGAGGATATACACTCGACCCGTTATGAATGTTGTGATTTCGATGCTGCGTGGGGTGAATGTCGGCGGGCACAACAAGATCAAGATGGAAGCGCTGCGGGCGCTGTATGAGTCGCTGAAGTTCGAGGATGTGGCCACGCTCATTCAGAGCGGGAACGTAGTGTTCCGGACGAAAGAGCAGGATCTCGGGAAAGTTGGCAAGCGCATTGGGGATGGGATTGAGATGGGCTTCGGGTTCCGACCGGATGTGATTCTGCGCACGGCTCAGGAGTTGCGCGGAGTCATTGCGAGGAATCCGTTTGCGGCGCGAACCGATGTTGAACCGAACAAGCTGCTGGCGCTGTTTCTTGCCGGAGAGCCCGATGCGGATGGGCGGAAGAAGGTGCTCACGGTCAGGGTCGATCGGGAGGAGCTTCGCGTGCATGGGCGGGAGCTTTATATCTACTTTCCGGATGGACAGGGACGGTCAAAGTTGTCGATGGCCGCGGTGGAGCGGGCACTGAAGATTTCCGGCACGGGGAGGAACTGGAACAGCGTGCTGAAGCTGATGGAGATGGCGGAGAAGTTGGACGCGGCTCGTTGACGACCTTGCTTTCCCACCCTTCCCTCCGCTCAGAATGGGGCACCCTTTTTTGTGCTGATCGATACGAACCTCGGTCGAGTTGCTATTCTCGCGGAATTTGGCTCTGTATTCTCAGTCTCATTTCGGAGACAATCGCCCAGATGAAAACCGTTCGCTTTCTTTTTCTGTTCATTCTTAGTTGTGCCTGCGTAGCTGCCAATGCGCAGCAAATTCCTTCCGCCATAACCGCTGATCCGCCTCAGGACAAAGCGCACCCGGCGGCGATGGAGAGCTTTCAGATTCCGAGCCATGGTGTGCCGTTGAATGCGCTGATGTATATCGCGGCGGGCGCGGGGCCGCATCCCGCGGTCATTCTGCTGCATGGATTTCCGGGGAATGAGAAGAATCTTGACCTGGCGCAGGCGATGCGGCGCGCGGGTTGGAATGTGCTGTATTTCAACTATCGCGGGTCGTGGGGAACGCCGGGGGACTTTTCGTTTACGCACTGCATGGAGGATGTGGCTTCGGCGATTGCTTATCTGCGCGACCCGGCGAACGCGACGAAGCTGCGTGTCGATGCGAAACGCATTGTGCTGATCGGACATAGCATGGGCGGGTTTATGACTGCCTACGGCGGCGCGCATGATGATCGAGTTTTGGCGATTGGCCTGATTTCTGCGGCGAACTTTGGTGCGGTGGCCTCGGCTATGAGCTCCGGCAATGGCGAGAGTGGCGCGACGACAAAGCTGGCCGCCGTGCTTGCCGCGAATGGAATGGCTCCGTTACACGGATGCACGCCGGAAAGCCTGGCACAGGAAGCGGTCGCGCATCGGACGGAGTGGGGCTATGAAGGATTTGCCAAGGCGCTCGCGGGGCGTCCGGTGCTGATGATCAGCTCGGATGATGGGCTGGCTGCGCAGTCGAAGTTATTTGCCGGCCTGTTGCACAAGGATGGAGATACGCGGGTGACGGAGCTTCATCTGGCGACGGACCATGGCTATTCCGACCAGCGGATTGCGTTGGAAGCGGCGGTGCTTACGTGGCTGGCGGGCTTGCCGGTGCACTAGATCGCCGTATCCCATCCTTTCGCAACTGCACAAAAATATGGGGCACCCAAATTTTCGTGCTGCGCTTAAGCCACTGAGACGTTTTCTGTTGTTTTGTCGAGTCAGCCGTTCCAGCCGTATTCGTGTTTGCCAGCAGTCTAGATGTCTGCAAAACCTTGTGCGTAATCGTGACTTCTGTGCCGTCGCCTGCTTCTTTGAATTGTCAGGTTTCCTTATTAAGGCGAAGGAATGACAATTGGCTGACATTTGGCGAGACGCTTCTTTGTAGGCTGTTCATACGGTCACAGAACTTTCTGGGATCGTACTGAGGCTTTATGCGCGGTAAGATTGTGTTGTTCTATCCACCGTACGAGGGGACGCCTCTTGGCCCACCCACGTGCCTGCTGGCCCTTGCGGCAACGTTAAGGGAGAAGGGCTTTCGCCCTGTGATCGTGGATGCGGCGGTCGAACCGCACTACAAAGACAAAGTGCTGGAGGAGATGGAGGGAGCTCTCTGTCTCGGAGTCTCGGTGCTGACCGGGCCTATGATTCGAGGGGCGGTCGATGTCGCGAAAGCGGTGAAGGCGCACATGCCGAAGATGCCGGTAATTTTTGGCGGATGGCATCCGACCCTGCTGCCGGACGAAACACTGGCGGAATCGTATGTGGACATTGTGGTGCGTGGGCAGGGCGAGATCACGCTTCTCGAAATCGTAGAAGCACTGGAAGAAAAGCGCTCGCTGCGCGACATTGCCGGAATTTCGTGGAAAACGTCGGTGATCCGCACCCATAATCCAGACCGCAAGGTAGAACAACTGGACGACCTGCCCATACCCGCTTACGACATGGTGGATGTGGACGCTTACACCCGCGCTACCGGTTTTCGCAGGCTGGCGTATGCGACAAGCATCGGCTGTCCCTATGCATGCAATTACTGCACCGACATGGTGTTTGACAAACGCCGGTTCAATGCTCTTTCCGCGGAGCGCGTCGTCAAGGAAATGACGGAGCTGGCGACAAAATACCAGCTGGAAGAAATCGCTTTGCTCGATTCAAATTTCCCGGTCGATCTCAAACGCGCGATGGCCATCGCGAAAGGCATTGTCGAAAGCGGCGTGAAGTTCCGCTGGACCTTTCAGGCCTCGACCGATTTTATCTGCCGCATGAGCGAGGACGACCTGCGCCTGCTGGGCGCGAGCGGCGTAACGCACATGGGCTTTGGTACGGAATCGACCTCGGAGCCGGTGTTAAAGCTGATGAACAAACGGCATCAACGGGTCAATGAGATGTATGAAACGGCGCGCAGGGCCGCTATCGGCGGCATTCATGTGACCTTCAATCTCATCTTCGGATATCCGGGAGAGAGGGAAGAAGACCGGATCGTTACGCTGCAAACGATGAGCGATATTGGGCGGCAACATGCAAACGTGGATTTTTCGCCGAATATCTTCACACCGTATCCGGGAATTCCCATCTGGCCGCAGCTTCGCGAGATGAATGTCCCGGAACCGAAGAATCTGCGCGAGTGGGGCGAGGTGCCTCTCGGCGCGAACCTGTTGCCGTGGCTGCAAGGCCGGGAACTGAGTCGCTTTCAGCGGATGATCGAATACTTTCTGCTGAATAACTCGCTGCGGACAAGGGCTCACGGACTGCCAAGTCTACTGCTGCGACTCTTGATGCGGACTCCGGTGCAGCGGCGAATCCGCTCGAGTTATTACGAATTTCCCTGGGAACTGCGGATTTTCCGCCAGGTCCAGAAACTTGTACGTCGCCGCTCGCTGGTGACCGGCCAGCAGCTTCCTACGGAAGCTGCGGCCTGCTAGCTGAACTGGCTCATGTTGATGCCGAGTTTGTATTCCTCGCCATGGGCCAGCAACTCGTCCCAGGTAACTTCGCGCTTCTGATATCCCGCCATGCGTCCGAGCATGCAGCTGCGCGCGCTTTCTACACCAGCTGCGATCTGGTTGTGGAATTTGCCTGAGGTAATGCTCTCAATAAAGCCCTTATCTTTTTCCGAGTCGGCCTGGGCGAGGTTATCGCTGAAGGCTCCATTGGCGGCGAAGGAACCGGTAGGCTGGGTGGTGCTTTCGGACCATGTCCATGGGCTGTCTCCGATAATGCGCAGCGGGCCGGAGTAAGGTAGCTCAGCGATACCCTTCGCTCCGAAGATGCGCTCGGAGACGTCGAACCAGTGGCCGGGGCAGAATTGCGTGGACGCGAAGCTGACGTGAACATCCTCAGGGTAGGTGAAGATCACCTGGTAGTTGTCCCAGCAATCGCCGGCATGGTTGATGACGCTGCGTCCGCCGGTGGCTACGGCTTTGACGGGATGCGATTGCAAAGCCCAGTTGCAGATATCGATGACATGGATGTTCTGTTCGAGAAGCATGTCGCCTGACAGATTGCGATACCAGAGCCAGTTGCGGATGCGCTGCTCGTCGGCGGAGGCGCTGGGGTAGTCGTGCTCGACGGCAGGCGGCGCGTTGTAGTGCGCGGTGATGCTGGCGATCTTGCCGAGGTCGCCGTTGTGGATGCGGCGGACAATTTCGACAAAGGGCGGCGCGCTGCGGATTTGAAAGCCTACATCGACGCTGACCTTTCCATCGACGCGCTTTGCGATTTCGAGGGCCTGGTTGGTCTGCGCGATGTCGATGCCGACGGGCTTTTCGCAGTAGGCGTGCTTGCCCCCCTTCACCATGGCTTCGAGATGCTGGACGTGAAAATAGGGCGGCGTCGAAATCTGGACCGCATCGACATCCGGAGAAGCAGCTAATTCCTCGAATGCTTTATAGCCACGAAACTGATGGGCGGGACCGCTGTAGCCTAACGACTGGTTGAGATTGTCGAAGTAGGCTTTGCCTTTTTCCAACTGATCGGGGAAAAGGTCGGCGATGGCGACGATGCGGGCGCTGGTGTTCTTCGCGAACGATGTGGCGACGGCAGTGCCGCGGCTGCCGCATCCGAGCAGCGCGTAGCGGACGGCTGAGTTGGCTTCGTATCCGAAAGCTGTTTTCGACTTGAGGAACATGAGGCCTGATGCCGCAGCGGTTCCGGTGAGGAATTTTCTTCTGTCCATTCGATGTGCGCTCCGTTCGTGGGGAAATCCAGGGCTAAAGCCCCTTGATCTTGACCTCTATTTCCCCGGCCCGAAGGCCGGGGCTTCTACCTTAACTACATCGCTATCCAGTGACTCTTGATTGTCATTTGTTGCGCGTTTAGAAATCCAAGAATTTATGCGCGAATGCAATGTTCTGTGCTTTCCCACCCTTCGCTCCACTCAGAATGGGGCACCCACATATGCGTGCGTCGTTTATCCGTTTTGGATTTTGGTGATGATGCGTTCGAGGTAGATTTTTTCGTTCTTCACGTCTTCGACCTGCTGCGGGCCTTCGGTTTCGCGTTCGATGGTCACGGCTCCGGTGTAACCGAAGCTGTGGAGTTCAGTGAAGACCTTTTCGAAGTCGACAAGGCCCTTGCCGATGAGGACTTCTTCGCCCAGCTTCATCGGGTCGGTCGGCCACTTGCCGTCCTTCGCATGAATGGCGTAGACGTGCGGGCCGATGATGGCGACTGCATCGACTGGGTTCGCCTTGCCGTAGAGGATGAGGTTAGCGGTATCGAGACCGACTCCCAGGTTCGGCTGGTTCACATCTTTGATCGCCCGCGCCATCGTCGTTGGAGTTTCCTGTCCGGTTTCCATCAGGAAGCGCTGGCCGTTTCTGGCGCAGTGTTTGGCGACTTCCTGAATCGCGAGAACGGCTTCATCGTAAAGCGGGTCGCGCGGGTTTTCCGGGATGAAGCCGCAATGGGTCTGGATCTGTGGAATGCCGAGAAGCTTGGCGAAATCGGAGGTCTATTTGAGGGCGTCGATACGGGCAGCCCGGCTTTCGCGAGGCACCAATCCGATCGTAGACGGGCCATCTTCGAAGTCCCATACCAGGCGGCCCGGTCCTACGACTTCTGCTGTGGTGGCGGTGACGCCGTACTTCTGTAATAGACCGCCGAGTTCGTCGGCTAATGCCGGTGTGTACTTATCGATGTAGGCGTCGAGCGAGAAGAAGCAGTTTGTGAAGCCCATGTTCTTGACGCGCGAGATGGTGGCTTCCGGGCCATCCGATGGTTTGATGAGCAGGCCCAGGGCCATGGGTTTGAGATCACTTTGTGGTTGAGGCGCTGCGGTGAGGAATGGTTTCGGCGCGAGTCCTAAACGCTGCGCCGCGTGTGCGGTTGCCATTGCACCTGCTTGCAAGGCTGCGGCGTTGAGGAATTCTCTTCTCTTCATTGAGTGTCGGCCCTCCGAGGCAATAATTCCAAAGCGCAAGGGTATCAAGTGAGAGCGTCCGTTGTCCTGACATCTTTCAATCCATGGCCAAATACCAGTGTGCGGAGAAATTTCCACTACCTGGAAATACGTGAGGTTTGGAGACAGATCGATTTCTGCTCGCAGGGATTGAATTAGCACCAACTACAGACGTGGTCTCCCACCCTTTCGCAAACTGCGCGAAAGGATGGGGCACACGGGTCTGTGGTCAGACTTCGATTGCTACTTTTCCGTGAAGACTACCTTTGATCCCTTCAATCCGTAATAGGCGATGAAGAGGTAGCAGAGGATCGGGAGGAAGAAGGCGTGGTGAATGCCGATATGGTCGGCGAGGATGCCTTGCACCTCTGGAATGATGGCGCCGCCGACGATGGCAGTGACCAGCAAACCGGAGGCTTCGCCGGTGAGCGGTCCCATCTCGGCGATGCCCAGCGTGAAGATGCTGGGGAACATGATGGAGTTGAAGAGGCCGACAAGCAGGATGCTCCAGATAGCAACGTGGCCGACGGTGAGCATCGACGTGACGACCAGCACGACGGCGACGACAGCGCAGAGAGCGAGCAGCCTTCCGGTCTGGATTTTTTGCAGAAGGGCGGAGCCGATGAAGCGGCCGATCATCGCTCCTCCCCAGTAGAAGGGCACCAGTGCCGACGCCGCAAGCGCGCTTAGTCCTCCGATTTCCGGCTGGCCGAAATAGTTGATCAGGAAGCTGCCAATCGAAACTTCGGCACCGACGTAGACGAAGATGGCTACCGCTCCGAAGACAACGTGGCGATGACGCCATATGCTGTCTTTCTTCTCACCGATCGGGCGGTAGTCCTTGGTCGTGTCGAGACGCGGGAATTTATAGAGCGCGATGGCGAGGCCGAGGATGACGAGCGCCAGGGCGATGGCGAGGTACGGAAACTTGACGGTCGCGGCTTCGTGCAGGCGGTACAAATGAAGCTGCTCGGGCGAGAGCGTGGTCACGTCCTGCGTGTTTTTAGCGGCGTTGCCGAGAATCAGCCAGCCACCGAGCAGCGGACCGATGACCGTACCGAGCGAGTTGAAGGCCTGCGTGAGATTCAGGCGGCTCGATGCAGTTTCGGATGGCCCCAGCACCGAGACGTATGGGTTT
>JAATFH010000270.1 GCA_015655315.1 Terriglobales bacterium | reverse complement strand
GGCTTCAGCAGCGTCGTCAGCATCTTGATGGTAGTAGTCTTCCCAGCTCCGTTCGGTCCGAGAAAAGCGAAGATCTCACCTTGCTTCACGTCGAAGGAGATGCCGCGCACCGCGGTGAAATCGCCGAACGTCTTGACCAGATTTTCAGCTCGAATCATGAGGAACCTTCCCGCCTGTGGACAATACTGAACGGTTTAGTTTAATAATGTCAACAGGAATCACTATGGCAAGTGGCGTCTTGACGAAAATTAGACGCTCCACAGCGTATTCTGAGCGCAGAACCATATCGTGAGGAGAAACACGCATGGCCACGGCGAATCCGCCAGTTTATTCATCGGAAAAGAACAGCCACATCCCCTGGTACTTGTGGTGCGCAGCACTGGCAGTCACTTCCGTCACCATTGGCGCGCATTGGGATGTTTCGTGGCACCGCTCGATTGGCCGCGACACTTTCTGGACCCCGGCACACATGGCCATCTACGCCTGTGGCATCCTCGCGGGAATCTGCTGCGGCTACCTGATCCTGAACACGACGTTCCGCCGCGTGCCGGAACTGCTCGCATCCTCGGTCGGCGTTTTTGGGTTTCGCGCGCCGCTCGGCGCCTTTCTTGCGGCATGGGGGGGAATCGCGATGCTCACCTCCGCGCCCTTCGACAACTGGTGGCACAACGCCTATGGTCTCGACGTAAAAATCATCAGCCCGCCGCACACACTGCTCATGCTCGGCATCTTCGCCGTCGATGTCGGCGCGCTCTTCCTGATCGCGGCTGCCATGAACCGGGCCGAAGGCGCGCTCTTTAAAAAACTGCAGTGGCTTTTGCTTTATCTAGGTGGCCTGATGATGGTGCTCACCATGTTCTTCCGCACGGAATACGTATGGGACACCAAGCTGCATATGGCCTCTGCGTATATATCTGTCGCCATCGGCGTACCCACGTATTTCGCACTGCTTTGGGAGTGCTCCCGCCATCGCTGGGCGGCTACGTGGTCGGCAGCTTTTTACACTCTGTTTCTCATCGGTCTCATCCTGATCCTGCCCCTGTTTCCAGCGGAGCCGAAACTTGGCCCTGTCTACCAGCCCGTGCACCAGTTCATACCGCCGCTCTTCCCCGTGCTGCTGATCGTTCCGGCCTTCTGCATGGACCTGCTTCTGCAAAATACGCAAAGGTGGAAGCCGTGGCTCATCGCGCTCGTCACTGGTCCGGTCTTTGTCCTCTCACTGGTAGCCGTCGAATGGCCCTTCGCCAGCTTCCTTATGACAAACGCCGCCAAGGACCGTTTCTTCGGAGCCGGGTATCTCGACTATGGGACACCTCCCTGGTCGCATGAGGCGATGCGGCAGTTCCTCAATCCCGAACACGGTCTCGTTTTGTGGAAGGGCCTTCTCCTGGCGATGATTTACGCCGCCATCAGCACCTGGATCGGCCTGGCGCTGGGCAAATGGATGAGGAAGGTGCAGCGCTGATGCGGCAGCTCAAATCGCTCTTCTGGCTATGCCTTGTGGTGTTACTTACTTCCTTACCGGCAAGCGCGCATGTCGGCAGCCCGGATGTCTATGTCGAAGGCGAGGCGGGTCCTTATAAGCTCTTCGTAGTCATTCGCCCTCCGCTGGTGATCCCCGGCGTGGCTGAAATTCAAGTGCGCTCCAGCACCCCGGGCATCGATACCATCACCATCACGCCGATGCTGCTTACGGGCGACGCGTCCAAGCATCCGCCTGTTCCCGACGCGATGACAAAGCCGTCGAGTGACGCGCAATTTTTTACCGGCCATCTCTGGATTATGGCTACCGGTTCATGGCAGGTGCGCTTCACCGTGAATGGAAATCAGGGGCAGGGCGTTCTCTCCATACCTGTTCCGGCTACTGCAACAGGTACACGCAAGATGCAGCGCAGCATGGGCCTCTTTCTGGCAGCGCTTGGCATCATTCTGATCCTGGGACTGGTGGGGATCATCGGCGCCGCGGCACGCGATGCGCAGCTGCCTCCGGGAAAAACAGCGCCTCCGGACGGGAAACGCCGCGCATATGTAGCCATGACGGTTGCATTTGTGATTCTCGTCGTCGCTGTGATCCTGGGCGGCAAATGGTGGAGCGCCGAAGCAGCCAACTACGCTTCCTACATCTATAAGCCGTTACAGATGAACGCTACCCTGCAGCCGGGCGATACTCTCGATCTAAAAATGATCGATCCTGGCTGGCTGAAATCCCGTAAGCTCGATGATTTCGTTCCTGACCATAACCACATCATGCACCTTTACGCGATTCGCTGGCCCGCAATGGACGTGGTCTATCATCTACATCCCGATCAGGTCGGATCGGGCGATTTCCAGCTCGCACTGCCAACGATGACTGCTGGTAACTACAAACTCTATGCCGACGTAGTCCATGCGAATGGGTTCCCGGAGACGCTGGTGACCTCCATGGCCGTTCCGTTTATTCGAGGCCGCGAGCTTGCCGGAGACGATGCTGAAGGCACTGCAACCGCACTCAAATGGGATGGCAGCGGAACGGAAACCAACACCACCTACAAACTTCCAGATGGATACACGATGACCTGGAAACGCCCCAGCATGCTGACAGCCAAGACGCCGGAAGACTTCACCTTTACCCTGCTCGATGCGCAAGGCCAGCCGCCAAAAGACACCGCGCTGTATATGGGCATGGCAGGTCACGCGGCATTCGTAAAGACTGACGGCACTGTCTTCGCGCATATCCACCCATCGGGAACAGCCTCGATGACTGCGCTCATGATGGCGCAGGCGCAGAACGGCAGCGGATCAGCCAATACGGAAAGCATGCAAGACATGCCGGGAATGGATATGAGCGGCAGCTCGTCGTCCATTCCCAGCACGGTCAGTTTTCCGTATGGCTTTCCAACTTCCGGCAACTACCGTATCTTCGTGCAGATGAAACACGGTGCGACTGTTGAAACAGCCACTTTCGATGCAAACGTACAGTAGGCGCACTTAGAGCGCGGGATTGTCCCAATCCAGCAGGACGAATTCGCTCAGCTGCTTTCTCTGGCGGGGCGAAGTCTCCTGCGCCCGCAGTTGATCATGAAGTGAGGCTGGATCTCCGAGATACCCTAGCGCCGTCACAGCGCCGATATCGTATTCGTCTGAAACGGCAAAAACTTTTCGCGCCTTGCTGTGATCGAAGCCAGCCATGGAATGCGTGTGCAGGCCAAGCGCTGTCGCCTGCAGAGAAAGCTGCGCCGTTGCCGCGCCGGTGTCGTGAATCGAATACTTGTTCGGATTCCCATTCGCAGCAAACTTATTACTGGCAACGGAAAAGATCAGCACGGGCGCACTCTTCGCCCATCCCTGGTTGAACTCCACAAGCACGTCGAGAATCTTTTGATACGTTGCATCACCGCGCCGTCCCAGAAAGAAACGCCATGGCTGTTCGTTGTAAGACGACGCGGCCCAGCGCGCAGCCTCGAATATCTTTTTCAGGTCATCGACAGAGACCTCTTTATCGGCGAAGGCGCGAGGACTCCAGCGGCGGAGAAAAAGGTCTTCAACCCCCGCCACAGCGGGAGCATGCTTCAGCTTCTCAATCTCTTCAGGCGTATGCGGCACAGGAAACTCCTTCTGAAAGTGCTTTGTTCATCTTAGATTCCGATCACTCTTCAAAGAAGCCATCGACGTCGTGAAAATCTGATTTCTTTTCACGATATGATGGTCTTTCTCGCAAAAAACAACAGGAGAATTCGCTTTGAAGATGAGGTATCTCGCCCTTAGCCTGCTCGCTGCCGCCTCCATCGCAAGCTTTGCCCAGACAGAAACCAAGCTCTCGCCCAAATGGGAAGAACTGACCGGGCCGGACTTCATCACCGCCATCCAGCAGGCGCAGGGCGTCTGCATGCTTCCTTTTGGCATTATCGAAAAACACGGTCCCCATCTGCCTCTGGGCACGGACCTCATCAACGTTCGTTACACCACTGAGCACGCCGCGGCGCAGGAATACGCCGTCATCTTCCCGCCTTATTACTTTGGCCAGATCGCCGAAGCCGAACATGAACCGGGCACCGTCTCCTACAGCATGCGCATGCAGCTCGATCTACTGCAGGAAACCACGGATGAGATGGGGCGCAACGGATGCAAGAAGGTCCTCATCGTCAATGGCCACGGCGGCAATGAAAGCCTGCTTCCCTATTTCGCCCAGTCGCAGTTACAAAATCCGCACGACTACGTCGTTTACGTCTACCGGTGGCATGCCAACTATCCGGGCCGTCCCGCCGAGCACTCCAAAGTTGATATGCATGCAGGCGAATCGGAAACCGCCCACACGATGGTTTCGCGGCCGGACCTCGTCCACCAGGACCGCGCGACCCAGGAATCGGGCGCAGACGAAGCGCGGCTGCAACTTCCGCAGGATGTCTACACGGGCATCTGGTGGTACGCGCGTTTTCCGAATCATTACTCCGGAGATGGCAGCGCAGCCACGCTGGAACTCGGCCAGGCTGACATGAAGGCATATATCAGCGATCTCGCTGGAGTGATTCGTGCCATCAAGGCCGACCAGACGACTTTGCAGTTGCAGAATGAATTCTTCGATAAGACCCAGCATCCGCTCGATACGAAACAATGAATAGAGCAAAACTGATCGCTCCGGCGTGCGATTCGCTCCTTCCGGCGCGCATCCATGCGCATGGCCGGAAGCACCATGTATCGTATCCAAATGAGCCTTTTCAGGATTCGCAATGTGGCTGGCAGTCTCCTGCTGGTCACAGCCTCCTTCTGCCTTCTCGCGTCTTTGTCGCTGCCTGCGGCTGCGCAGTCCGACAAAGACAAGCCTGCTGAAAAATCGGCCGCCGATAAATCGGACAAACAAGACAAGCCGGGACTTCCTCCGCTGCCCGCTGACGCCCACGCCCAGCAGAGCATGGAGCTGAACGGCAAAACGCTGCACTACACCGCCACCGTCGGCACACTGCCCACGCGCGATAAGGATGGCAAAGAGGCCGGCCAGGTCGTTTTCACCGCCTACACCGTCGAAGGCAGCAATCGCCCCGTCACTTTTGCCTTTAACGGCGGCCCCGGTGCATCATCGGTCTACCTCAACTTCGGAGCCATCGGGCCCAAGCATCTTGAAGGCGTCGGCAACGAAGGCGACAGCCCTTCTGATCCCGCCACGCTCGTTGACAATCCCGGCACATGGCTCGACTTCACCGACCTCGTTTTCATCGACCCCATAGGTACCGGATTCAGCCGTGCATCCGTCCCTGAAGCAGAAGCGAAGAAACTCTTCTACAGCACGAAACCGGACATCGAATACCTCTCGCGCGTCGTCTACGACTGGCTCGTCAAGAACAATCGACTCAGTTCCCGAAAGTATCTTGTCGGCGAAAGCTACGGTGGTTTCCGCGGTCCGCGCGTGACCCACTACCTGCAGACACAGCTTGGCGTGGCCATGAACGGCATTGTCCTTGTCTCGCCTTATCTCAACCCCACCATCGAGGATAACGGCGACCTCTCGCCCATCCCCTGGATGGTGTCACTGCCATCCATCACAGCCGCGCATCTCGAGCGTGAGCATAAGCTCACACCGCAGGCCATGCAGGAAGTCGTCTCCTACACCTTCGGCGATTACGCGACGGACCTGTTTAAGGGCCGCACCGATCCCGAGGCCACGCAGCGCATCGTCAAGCGCGTGACCGAGATGACCGGCCTCGACCCGCAGTTCGTCAAATACTCGGGCGGCCGTCTGGAGATTAGTGCTTACCTCCGTGAGGTCCACCGCGAAGAGGGAAAGATCGGCTCGGTCTACGACTCGAACGTCACATCCTATGATCCCTTTCCCTACTCACCCGACCAGCGTTCAAACGACCCGTTGCTTGAAACCCTCATCGCTCCGACCACAACCGCAATGGTCGACTTTGTAACCCGCACTGTCGGCTGGAAGGTCGATGCCCGCTACAATGCACTCTCCTTCGAAGTGAATCGCCTCTGGGATGGCGGCGATGAACTGCGCAAAGGCTCGGTCGAAGATTTGCGGCAGGCCGTCGCCGCCGATCCCAAGATGCGCGTCGTCATAGCCCACGGATGGAACGACCTCTCCTGCCCCTTCATGGGATCGGTTCTGACCGTGAATCAGATGCCGCTTATGGGCACCGACACCACTCGCGTTGCCGTTCGCGAATACCCCGGCGGTCACATGTTTTACACTCGCGAATCCAGCCGTCTCGAGCTGCGCAAAGATGTTATGGATATGGTGAACAAACATTGATGTCCGATACATAGCGAAATAGAAAAGCCCACCGCGAATGGTGGGCTTTTCTATTCACAGGTGCTTCCGCTCATGGCGCGCTCGTCTCGTTCCAGAGAAAGGCAAGCTCATCGGCTTCATCGTCCACCAGCTGCGTGAGCGAAACACCCGAGCTGTGACCACCCTTCAAACTGTAATGCAGCAGGATGGGACGGTCGCCTCCGTTTGCTGCCTGCACCCGCGCTGTCATCTTGCGCGCATGCAGAGGATCGACCCGCGTATCGCTGTCACCGGTGAAAAACATGATCGCCGGATACTTCGTGCCCGGCTTCACATTCTGATATGGCGAATACTTGAGCAGATATGGAAAGTCCTTTGCGTTGTCCGCGCTGCCATACTCCGTCGTCCAGAGCCGGCCGAACAGAAAATTCTGGTAACGCAGCATGTCGAGCAGCGGATAGCCGCACCAGATCGCTCCAAAAAGATCGGGCCGCTGCGTGATCGACGCACCCATCAATAGTCCGCCGTTAGAGCGCCCGCGAATGGCGAACCGATCCGGCTTCGTGTAATGGTTCTGAATCAGGTACTCGGCAGCGGCGAACCAGTCGTCGAAGACATTCTGCTTCTTCTCGTACATCGCGGCCTTGTGCCACGGCTCGCCGTACTCGTCGCCGCCGCGCAGGTTGGGCAGGGCAAAGTAGCCACCCTGCTCCATCCACCACGCATATTCGGGGTTCCATGCGGGCAGCTCAGGCACCTGAAAGCCGCCATAGCCGGTCATGAGCAGACGCGCACCGCCGTCCTGCTTCAGGCTCTTCTTGCCCGCGACGAACATGGGAACACGCGTGCCGTCCTTGGAGTTGTAAAAGACCTGTTTGATCTCATACTGCGACGAATCGAAAGGAACCTTCGGCTGGAAGAAAATATCCGATTTGCCGGTCTTCGTGTCATAGCGATAGATCGTCGGCGGCAGAATGAAAGACTGAAAGACATAGAAGCCGGTGGTCTGCTCCGGCCGTCCAAGCACGTCGGAACCGGAACCAATGCCGGGATACGTGACCTGCCCGATCTCCTTGCCATCGAGCGAATAGATGGAGGTTTCGGTTTTTACATCGTGCAGTCGCCGCACAAAAAGCTTGCCGCCAACGATGTCGAATCCATCGATCACGTCCTTGCCTTCGGGGACAATCGTCTTCCACTGGTCTGGCGACTCGCCGGGTTTTGCCTCGACAATGCGCTTGTTCGCGGCCTCATAGTCGGTCAAAAGAAAGAAGTGATCGCCGATGTTGCCCACAGCACTCTGCGCCTGCAGGCCATAGACCAGCGGCACAATCTCGCTGTTTGGCTTGCGCAGATCTTTAACGAGGATATCGACGCGCGTAGCGGGAACACCGCGACTGATATCGATGATGAGATAGTGTCCGTTGTCGGTGACGCTGACGCCG
>JAATFH010000534.1 GCA_015655315.1 Terriglobales bacterium | reverse complement strand
TCCGAGTGGACCACAACCCATTCACGCATTGCTCGTTATCATCGCCTTCCGCCCGGGCAATATCGCTTCGAAGTGCAGGCTCGTCACAGCGGGCAGGCATGGGACTCGGCGGTTACGGTTATACCAGTCAGGCAGAGGGGGTACTTTTATCAAACGTGGTATTTCTATCTGGCGATATTGATAATTGTGGCGGCTTTAGCCGTGCAGTTTTTCAAGCAACGCGTGCAGCTGGTCAAAGGGCAGATCGGCGTTGTCATCGAAGAACGCAATCGGATTGCGCGAGAATGCCACGATACCCTGATGGCCGGTTTTGCCGCCATTTCCTGGCAGCTCGAGGCCACTTCGAAGATATTCCGGGATGGCGCTCTGGCGGACAGCTCTGCAGCCCAGTCCTGCGAACTCGCCCGCAGCATGGTTTCCCATTGCCAGGCCGAGGCGCGGCGAATCATCTGGGACCTGCGGGATACGGGCGACATGACCAACATCCTCTCGCACGCGCTATCGCGTACGCTGCGTTCGCAGGAGCCCGGCGATTCGCCCGTGATCACGTTCCGCATGGAGGGGGAGGAAGTGCCCCTGGCGCCCGCGTATGTCCACCACCTTGTCTGTATCGGACAGGAGGCTGTCTCCAACGCCATGCGGCACGCTGCGCCCTCACACATCGCCGTACACCTGCGCTACGAAGTCGATTCGCTCAACCTCACGGTTCGCGACGACGGCAGCGGCTTTCGCGGCGATTCACTGAAGGTAGGTCACTTTGGAATACCTGTGATGGAGGAACGGGCAAGAAAAGTCGGCGGCGTTCTGCGTCTTCAGAGTTCGCACGACGAAGGAACGGAAGTATCGGTCAACGTATCTTTCAATGCCCTGCAAAACGTAGGCAGGCAGCAGCAGCAATACATCGTTCCCTGGATTGGTATATGAAAGAGATTCGCGTTCTTCTGGTTGAAGATCATTTCCTGGCGCGCATGGCGCTTCACTCTGTTCTGTCAGGCCACTCGCAGATTCGCATCGTCGGCGAGGCGGCGGACGGCGAAGAGGGAGTCATGATGTACCGGTCGCTGCAGCCCGATGTAGTCGTCCTCGACCTGCGCCTCCCGCGCATGAGCGGCTTTGAGTTGATCGCGCAATTGCGCCAGGAGTTTCCCAAGGTACATGTTGTCGTTCTCTCCAACTATCAAGGCAGCGAAGACATTTATCGCGCCGTGCGCTTTGGCGCCATGGCTTATCTGACAAAAGATGCCAGCGGTGAGGAGCTGGTCAATGCGATTCAGAGCGTAAACCGCGGTCTTCGTTATCTTCCTCGCGTCGCGCTCGATCGATTGGCGGAGCGCATTCCTGCTGTCGATCTGACGCCGCGCGAATCCGAGGTATTGGCCTGCATCGCGCAGGGCCGGTCAAATCGAGAGATCGCCGACGAGCTGCACATCGCGGAAAAAACTGTGCGCATTCACGTCTCTTCTGTACTGGATAAAATGGGAGCACGCGACCGAACGCAGGCTACGATTTACGCCCTTCAGCGTGGCCTTATCCACCTGGACTGAATTCTTGCTTCACACACCGGAGGTAGTTGGTTTTGAAGATATCTGTGATTTCCCTGCGGCGATGCTGCATTGTGCTGGCGCTTGCCGTCGTTGCCGGAACGATTCTCACCGTGACCCATGTCGTACTCGCCGACACGCCGAAGACAGCGGCTGATTATGCCGCCGACCCCGCCTTGATGCTCGATGCGTACCGCCATGTCGAGGCAGCATCTGTTTCGGATGCGATTGAACAGCTTTTACATGAAAAGCGCTATATGTCGCACCACATGCAGTCCATCTTTCCCACCAAGTTTGCCGGAACCGCTCTTACCGTCAAGCTGGTGAAAGAGGAAAATCACGATCCCAATGCTCTTTCCGGAATGCTGAAGGCGATTGACTCGGGTGGACCGGGCTCGGTCTATGTAATGACCGTCGAAGATGGAGCAGATATTGCAGGGATGGGGGATTGATGGGAACCGCAATGTTTTCCAGAGGATTCGCAGGCGCCATTATCGACGGCGGCGTTCGCGATCTTCCCCAGCTCAAGAAGATCGGCTTCCCTGTCTATGCAACAGGCCCGGTTCCTTCCACATCGGTCAGCCATTATCGCTTTGGCGGCATGAATGTTCCGGTTGTGTGTGATGGAGTGAAAGTCGCGCCGCAGGATATTATCGTCGCCGATCAGGACGGCGTCGTTGTCGTGCCGCGTGATCGCGCTCCGGAAATCCTCATCCTCGCTCAACATCTGGATGATAGCGAGCACTCGATGTATCCTTTCATCGAAAAGTTTCATTCGATTGAAGAGGCGGTGAAACAGTTCGGCCGCATCTAGGTGCGCGCATAGGGCATTTGTCCTAGTTTCCGAAGGGGCGTGTGGCCGATGACAGTCACCGTCCTTTCGCATGGAATGGGTGTACCGAAAGCTTGAAGTTTTCTGGCGTGTCATCGAGACGAATCTCGTCTCCCCGAATGCGATTGCGTGTGAGGAAGACAATAAATGCCTGAACAGAGTGTGGATTCTCAACTTTCACGGCGGCGGTTTCTCAGCCTGACCTCCGCTGCCGCCGCAACTCTCGGTATCGCTCCTCTGGCTGGCAACGCCACCGGATCTTTTGCGGAAAATAGCCCTTCCTCCGACGATTATTATGCGAAGCTCGGCGTTGAAAAGATCATCAATGCAGCCGGCACCTACACTTATCTGACGGCGGCGTGCATGCCTCCCCAGGTGCAACGCGCCGTGGCGCAGGCTGCGCTGCATCCTGTCCGGCTGAAAGACCTGCAAATTGCATCAGGAGAGTATCTGGCGAAGAAGCTGCGCTGCGAAGCTGCTGTCGTCACCTCTGGAGCCTCGGCGGCGCTCACGCTCGCGACTGCGGCCTGCGTCGCTTCCGCAAACGGCGTCAGTCCCCAGGAGATTCCGGAAAACGTCGGCAAGATGAAGAATGAAGTGGTCGTGCAGAAAGCCCATCGCTATGAATACGATCACGCCATGTTGCTTTGCGGCGTGCGCATCACGGAAGTCGTCACGCTGGAGGACTACAAGCGAGCGCTCGGTCCCAATGTAGTGATGACAAATTTCTTCAATTCCGCCGAGGGTGGGCCTGATGGAGCGCAGATCGACCGTGAGACCTGGCTGAGCGTTGCCCACGAGCACGGTGTTCCCTGTCACAACGATGCTGCCGCCGATATGCCACCCATCGAAAATCTCTGGAAATACACAGGCATGGGTTTCGATCTGGTTTGTTTTTCAGGCGGCAAAGGAATCCGGGGACCGCAGAATGCCGGATTGCTGCTCGGCAAGAAGCATCTCATCGATCTCGCCGTAGCGAACAACAACCCCAATTCCGATGCCGTGGGACGCGGAATGAAGGTTGCCAAAGAACAGCTCGTCGGCATGGTGGCGGCGGTGGATTGGCTTCTGGAGCAGTCCGATGAAAAAAATCAGGCCGAATATATGCGGCAGACCGAAATCATCGTCAATGCTGTAAAAGATGTGCCGACCATGCGGACGCGCGTCTTTATGCCGCCGATTGCGAATCATGTTCCGCACCTGTTGCTTACCTATGATCCGTCGGTGGTGGGTCTGACACCGCACCAGGTGCAGGGACAACTGCGCGCTCAGAAACCTTCCATTGAACTGAACCCGGCGACAGGCTCGAATTCGAGAGGCTTCCCTTCGGACGAAAATACGATCGTGATCGCGACCTGGATGTTGCAGCCGGGCGAAGCGGAGATCGTCGGACGAAGTCTGAAGGCAGCACTTACGAAGAACCGCTCATAGCAGCGAGCAGCTACAACTCACAAGGAGAGAAACAGCATGGAACAGCAGTCCAGAAGAGGTCTTTTAAAAAATGCAGCGATGGCAGCGGCAGCTGTGGGTGGCGCTGCGGTCATGAGCGAAACAGCCTCCGCCAAAACCCCGAAACTGGAAAAGAAAAGCTATCCGCCACCGAAGCCGGGTGAAACGCCGCTCTTCAGCGGAGCTGTCTCCTACGGCAACCTGCTGTTTCTCGCAGGCGTAGGCGCTCACTTCGAGGGCACGATTGAGGAACATACCAAGCACGTTCTGGATGAGCTTGAGCAGAAGCTTCAATCGGCGGGATCTTCGATGGATAAGGTTCTGAAAGTGAACGTCTATCTCAACGACATCAAGGATTGGGAGCGGATGAACACCGTGTACAAGGGCCGCTGGGGCAGCGTTCCTCCTGTGCGCACAACGATTGCGCCCGCCGGTGGGATTCCCGGAAACTCACTCGTCGAAATTGATTTGATTGCCTACATTTGAACTGCCGTTCTTCGTCCACCTAAACGATTCGAAAAAATAAAGGCGCGTCCATGTCCCTCTTTCGCACTGCACGTCCTTCCCGGCGAGATGTATTGAAACATTCGGGAATGCTTACAGCCGTTTCTGCTGCAACGGCTGTTTCTCCTTTGTCTGCACATGCCGGGATTCTCGCTGACCCGCAAAAGGCTTTGCACGCTGCGATGGAGGGAGTGGACGGCGACAACCTTTTCACTCGTATTGGAGTCCGCCCGCTGATCAACGCGCGCGGCACCTACACGATCATTACCGGCTCGCGCTCTCTGCCGCAGGTCAAGCAGGCCATGCTCGAAGCGTCGAACTACTTCGTGCACCTTGACGAGTTGATGCCCGCCGTCGGCGGTGAAATCGCCAAGCTGATGGGCGCGGATTTTGCCATGGTCACAACCGGCTGCGAAGCGGCCATTGCTCTTGCAACGGTTGCCTGTATCGCCGGCGCCGATCCTGAACTGACACAGGCCCTTCCCTATGTGAAAAAACGCGACCAGGTCATCATTCCCAAGCACTCCCGCAATCCATACGACTTCGGAGTGCGCATGTGCGGTGTCGAAGTTGTCGAGGTCGATTCTGAAGAGGAACTACGCTCCAAGCTCTCCGAACGCACAGCCATGATCTACATCCTCTCCGGCCCGGAGGCGGAAAAAGGCCCGCTTTCGATCCCGAACATCTGCTCCATTGCGAAGGAAAAGAAAGTGCCGGTCTTCGTCGATGCTGCCGCCGAAGAACCTCTGGTTCCCAATATCCACTTCGCTCACGGCGCGACGCTGGTCGGCTATTCCGGCGGTAAGTGCATGCGCGGGACACAGGCCGCGGGTGTTCTGCTCGGACAGAAAGACATTATCCAGGCCGCATGGTTTAACGCGGCGCCGCACCATAACTGGGGCCGTGCCCTCAAGGTCGGGAAAGAAGAGATCATGGGCATGCTGGCTGCCGTACGCGAATGGTACAAGCGCGATCACGCCGCCGAACAACGCGAATGGCTCTCCTGGCTGCAGCATATTGAAAACCGCGTGAAGGGCCTGCCGTCGGTAACAACCGAATACCTGCAGCCGGAGGATTTATCGAATCGCGCGCCGCGCCTTCAGATCAAATGGGATGCAAACCAGCTCAAGATCACGGGAACGGAGCTTGTCGAACGCCTCGACAAGGGCACTCCCCGCATTCTGGTCGATAGCGGCAGCGGCAGACGTCCGGATAAGATGCAGAGCTCGCTGACCATCATGCCGTACATGATGGCGCCGGGCGAAGATAAGATCGTGGCCGATGCCATCTATGAAGGGCTTACGCATCCCGGGCATTACGAGAATCCTGTCATTCCGCAAGGCGCACCGGTACAGATTGCCGGTAACTGGACAGTCGAAATCAAATACCTTCGCGGCACCGGCATCCAGCACTTCACCCTCCAGCAGGACGGAGATCAGCTGACCGGCATGCAGGTTGGCGAAATCCATCAAGCCGCACTGAAAGGCATCGTCCACGCCGACCACGTCGAGCTCACAAGCGATATGGCGGTTCCCGGCAACTCAATTTTCTGGAATTTCCGCGGCGTTCTTTCCGGCAGCAATCTCAACGGCACTGTTCACATGGGCGAGTATGGAGACGCCACCTGGACGGCGGTAAAGAGCTAGTATCAATTAACACCAACGAATATCTGAGAACGCTATGGCCATTACCGTTACGTCGCAGGACCCGCGTTATCCAACTTTGAGAAGGAGCCGGAATCTTCGCTTACCGGCGTCAGAAACCGATTATGCAAGCCGCATCGAGTTGTGCGAGAACACTTCGGATGCAGCTGAAACACTGCAAAAAATCGTGGATGCGGGACTGCGTCCTACGGTTCGAAGCGGTGGCCACTGTTATGAAGATTTTGTCGTCAATAATCCCGGAGGAGCGATCTTCGATCTCAGTCTCCTGCCGGAATCGCACGCAGCCAATGACAAAATTCCCTACCGGGTCAGCGCGGGGAAAAAACTGGGAGATGTCTATCTCGATCTCTTCAAACGCCACGGCGTAACGCTTCCCGCAGGTACCTGCTACGCCGTCGGAGCAGGCGGACACATCAGTGGCGGCGGATACGGCCTGCTCTCGCGCCTGCATGGCCTCACCGTGGACTGGGTATCAGCGGTCGATATTCTCACGGTCGATGCAAACGGCAAGGTAGTGCAACGCCGCGTCGACAAACAGCATGATCCTGACCTCTTTCGCGCATGCCGCGGGGCGGGAGGCGGCAACTTCGGCATCATCACGGCGTTTCTATTCGATAAGCTGCCCCCGGCTCCGCACGAAGTCGTGCACGCCGGACTGTCGTTTGACTGGGCCACGATGACGGAGGAACGCTTCACTGCTATTTTGCAGACCTACGGCAATTACTGGGAGACGCGCGGCAAGGATCCCGACACCTACGGCCTCTTCGCCATCCTGGATGTCGCCCATTCTTCGTCGAAGCACATGGGCCTTTCGCTGCAATTCTGTACTCCCGACGGAACCTGCAACGACCTGAGCGTCGTCAATGAGTTCCTGGATAGGTTTTCACCCTGCAATCCGTCCGCGGGTGCCCCGCCGACGGCAGGAGAAAGAGCCATCGCTCATACTTCCCTGGCAGGCCAGCCATGCAGCGAGCGGCATCCCATGAGCCGCCGTCTGTGGCTCGATGCCACCATCGGTGACGGCGGCGGTGAAGGAAACGGCCGGGCAAAATATAAGTCCGCCTACATGAAAACCAATTTCACCGTCGAAGAAGCGAAGTGCATGTACAAACAACTGACGCGCGACGTACCCGGCGTGGAGATGAGAGGATTTGTCCTCGCCATAGATTCCTACGGCGGGGCCGTCAACCGCAGTCAACTCGCCGAGGAAACATCCATCTGGCAACGCTCGTCGATCATGAAGCTGCAGTTCCAGTCCTACTGGCAGAATGCTGAGGATGATGCGGGACGCCTGAAGTGGCTGAGGGATTTCTACAGCGACCTGTACTCCAGCACGAAGGCAGACCCTCGCTATGCTTCGACTCCGTATCCCAGCGAACATTACGAAGGCTGCTATATCAATTATCCCGACAGCGATATGCTGGCTTATTCCTTCTGGCCGCAGTTGTATTACGGAGACCAGGGCTTATACCCTTTTCTACAAAGCGTGAAGCGCCGCTACGATCCCAACAATGTCTTTCACCATGCAATGTCGGTCCGCTTATAGGCAGCTTTAGCGAGGGATGCATTCAAGATGAAACAGGATACGCAATGGAGCCGCCGCTCATTCCTGCAAGGTATTGGATATACGTCCGCTCTGGGCGTAATGGACAAGTTAGTTCCGGCTAAAAAAGATTCAGGGCAATCCCCTTTCGAGGCGATCCCCACTGCCGGCTTCGCTTACGTTGGCTTTGATGACGGCGACTCCTCAGGAATTCACGTCTTCGAGATTCGCGATGCTTTCTGGAAGCAGAAGCAAAGTATCTCCAGCCGTTCGCCTGTATCTCTCGCCCTCCATCCCAGCCAGCAGTTTTTGTACGCAGCGAATGAAATCGATACGTACGAGGGTTTGCCGCGTGGAACAGTCGAGGCCTACAAAATCGATGCTCATGGCACGCTGACATTGATAAACCGACAGCCGTTGTCACTCTCAGGTATCAGACCCAGGCACATTGCCGTCTCCGCGGATGGAAATCATCTCATCGCTGCGATTCACGGCGGAGGCGCTTACAACGTGCTGCCGATTCTCGGCGATGGCGCTGTGGAACGAGTCACCCAGATTGTGAAAGAAGTGGGTGCCGGTCCTCATCCGGTGTATCAGGCATCAGCCCATCCTCATACAGTCCTCTTCAACGCTACCGGCCAACATCTTCTGGCGACAGATGAAGGGTGCGATCGCATCAGCGTCTTTACTTTTCAAAACGGCAAGATGACGCGACCGCGCCAGGCCCTTGCGCGGTCCGCCTCCAGGCCGGGGCATCTCGCCGTACATCCCTCTGGCGAATTCCTTTACGTATCCAACGCGTCGGATGGATCGATTGATTGCTATCGCTGGTGCAGCGAAATGGGCTCCATAAAACACGAACAACGGATCACGCTGCACTCAAATACAGCCGCAGCAGGAGCGCCGCATCTCGTTACGTCCTTATCGGGCCGCAATCTCTATGCATCAACCGGCGAACAAATCTCCGTTTGGGAGATTCATGCTTTAACAGGCCAGTTGTCGTCCGTACAACAACAGAGCTTCAAAAACCGCTCGCTGGGCACCCTGACGCTGTCTCACGATAGTCGTCGACTCGTGATAGCCGACAGTCGACAGCACGTCGTGCTTTCGATCCCGATTCATACCGGAAACGGTAGATTAGGCACAGCATCCACGGTTGCAAAAGTGCCTGCCTTAAAAAGTTTGCTTATAAGAAATATTTGACAACGATCTGACGACGATTGCACGTCGTCGTCTCATAGCAGATGCAAGTATCTTTTCGGGAACAGAAGACGATACAACGCCGCATAGAGAGCGAACGCAACTGAACTTCCTTTGACTCAGCCATTAGGCATTTGATATAAAAATCATAGGCGCAAAGCCCGCATACCAGACACTCCTCAGTAGCTCAATGGCAGAGCATTCGGCTGTTAACCGAAGGGTTGTAGGTTCGAGTCCTACCTGAGGAGCCAATAAATTCAACCACTTACAAGGTACCCTGAAAAGCCATTGCGAGTGGTCATAAATCCGCTATAGGGGAAACCTGTAGGGCTGTCGTCCCTGCTTTGAAAGTTGAAAGTTGGGCGAATCAACGTCGGCAATAGATTTCATCTGTAGACGGTTGATACACAGCTATACTCCAATGCCTAATGGACATAGTGTATTTTTTCAGGACATGTTAAGAACACGACCATTTATTATGTCTTTGCCCTCGCGATTCGGCAGCGATCAGCAGTCGCACTGAGCAGGAAGCAAGATCATGGCCAGAATCGTCTTGTCTGTCCTCATTTGCTGGGTCGATCAGGTGGCGGCGCATCCAATGCTTTCTGTTACCAGTATGCTGGCTATTCAAGTCAGCCACTTGGCCCGCCAAACTCAGAAAAGAACTGGCGCTGCTATTATCTTCGGGATATCGTGCGAGCGGAACTGACTGAGGGAGAATGGCAGACATGCACTAACACCGTTATCGCAGAGAACACCTGTGTGGTCTTCGTCGATGTGACTCTTTCATAGTGCAAAAGCCTACTGGGACATCTATCGCTTCGTCGTTCAAGAGTACTATCAGCCAACTTACTCTGGGGCTTTTAGACTTGTGGTTTTAAGAGCTTGAACTCTGTCAAGGATGGCTTCCAGAGATGGGCTCATCAATCCGTTTCCGGCTAATTGCGATAGTGCGTATTCCATAAGGGCGGGAGCCTTCATCGCATCTTCTTTTCGTTCGACCGAAAAGTGCTTCATGGCTGAGTCGATGGCAGCAACGAGGGCACCAGCGCCAATCTCCTGTTCAAGCACCACCTCTAGCTTGTTCTCGAAGCACGCAAATATATCCGTAATCAGGGTCGCCGCAGAAACAACCTCTGAATTTGGGACACCCAACAGCCGTTGCAGAGCTCGATTTGCTTGTTCACCGTCGATCTTATTCTTTGACTGATCACAATCCCAGATAACGTAGACGGGAATTTCTAACGTCTTGAAAATTGCCGTCGGTCGATCTAGGTTGTTCTTTCCGTTTGCCGAAAGAATTGCGATGCCGAGAGCTTCAAGATCGACTTTCTTTATGGCAGCAACGGCCCTCAAGGCGGCACGATCGCTCTCTCCTTCGACAAGTACGACCACATCTGCGAAGAATCCTTCAGATAGTTCTGGTGTGAGTATGTGAAGACGCGATCTGAGCCCAGATTCTGTGAAGAACTCCGGCAGGCCATAGCTGGCGGCAAGCGCCTCGTTCCCGTCAAGATCGACGACATCCCTCCGGCCGCTATCAAGGACCCCCTCAAAAGCTACAACTTTATCTTCTTCGACCCGGCCATCAGTCCCGGCGCAAACGTTCCCGAATCCATTGCCTCCGACGCCAGTCTTGCACTCCTGCTCGATGCTCTCACCGCCGCCGATCTCGGCTGGATCGGTCGCCACACCTGGCTCCTGCAGCGTGCCGTTGACTGGCAAGACCACGCTCGCGATGAGAATCGTCTGCTCCTTGGCGACGACCTCCGCGACGCTGAACTCTGGCAGACCAAAGGACTCGATCAGAAGGTTCAGTCCACCCCGTTGCAACTGGAATACATCCTGGAAAGCCGCAAGATGGCGAACCGGCGCCAGAAGCGTAAGTTCCGTAGCCGTGAGCGTCTCTGTCGTGTCGCTCGGACTCGCAGTCGCCGCCGTCTTCTTCGCCGTTCGCGCGGTCCATTGAAAAACACATCAGCGACTCCGGCCATTTCGCCTCCGCTGTCATGCTCGAAAAAGATTCGCAGTTCGACCTTGCCATGCTCCTCAGCGTCGAGGCCGGTCGTGCCGCCGACACCTATGAGTCTCGAAACGCTGCGGTGACGCTGGTCCAGAGCTTGCCAAACCTGGTTCACGTCCTGCAAGGCAAATCACGATCAGCTCCCCGGACTCAGCATTCTCCATCCGCTCGCGATAAGCCCGGATGGCCAATATCTCGTCGTGAATGTGGGCAGACTCGGGACCGCCCGGGTAGCTTTTGCCTTCGATCCTGCCATGCCTTCGTACGTGGCCGTCATCGACCACCAGGAGCACATCTCCTACATCGACCCAATCACCGGTGCCCCATAATGGCGTCAACGATCCACCCATCGGCCAGCGCATCCGACAGATCGCTGCCGTCCTGGCCAAGCGGCTGCTCCCTCAGCAACCTCAAAAGACTGTTGCAACTATCTCAAGCATCACCTTCCCCCAGGGCAATAAGCTTGCCATCACGAGGGCACCATTCTCCGGATAGCCGATTTGTCAACGTTGACCGTCTCCAAACCAGTCGACCTTTTGACGATTCCCTTCAGCGCTGGCATTCAAATGCGACGAGTGCGTCCAAGCGTCCATCGCAACCGCCTTCAGTCCTGATGAACGCTGGCTCGACGCGGTGGAGTACGAAGCATCCGCTGGATTTCACTTCGGTATCTGGAGCACGGATCCGCAGCCCATGGCTGACCTGATCCAGACTGTGAGTTTCCAGCCACAAACCGATCTCATGCGTTAGATCAGCTATAAGTACGACGGCTTCCAATGGCTCCCCGATAGCACGCTCTAGACCCAATCCAGCATCTGGAGTGTCACCACGCAGCGTGGGCAACGCATCCTAGACATCGCATCTGGCAACGCGCCCGGCACCGATGGTTCGGGCCAGATTCGCGACCTCGCCTTCGCCAACAACTCAACCCTGATCTCCGCCGATGTACACCGCGTCGATCGTTGGGACATCCCTGCCCGCTGGGACCTATCTGCCATTCCAGACCAGATGCAAACGGTCGATTGGCTCGACGCGAACGCATTCATGACCCAAGACTCCGGCAGTCCCTTGAACAGCCGTGGGACCATAGCCTTCGAGCCAGCTCCGCCGCATACCCCTTCGGATACACTCCTTCGCGTACACCGCTGGGACGTCGCACACGCTTCTAATCTTCCGGACCTAACCGACCCGGACGTTGGGTCAAACGTTGCCGCCATCAGTCCTTCTGGCGTTATCGTCGTCGCTGAATATAGTGGAATCCGGGTTTGGGAGCCCGATCAACCCAATCAGGCTCGATTGCTTGAGCCCGACGCTCCCGAGAAGGCCAACCGCTGTTGCCTTCAGCCACGACAGCAAATTCCTGGCCACTTCCGCCAACTACGGCCGGGTTCCGAACACCGGCTGCATCCCTCATATCTGGAGCATCGCTGGCAGTCGTCAACTTCGTTCCTGGCAGAGTCCCGGCCGAACTTGCGATTACGCATCTCTCGCCTTCAGCCCCGACGGAAAGCAACTTGCCTTAGGCGAGCATGATGGTCTTTCCCTTTGGTCTGTTAGCACCGGCCAGCTCATTGTGAACATCGCGCACGAGCTATTCACCTTCGCCTTCACCCCTGATGGCAGGCAGCTTGTTCTTCGCGACAGAAAATTCGCAACTACCCTATGGATATCGACGCCATGCGAATGCTCGGCGCTCCGATGCGTTCCTACGAAATCGAAGAGGCGAAGGACCAAAACTTCGTTGGCCTCGCGATCTCGCCGGATGAAAAAATCATCGCCACCGGCTACCCGCATGGTCAGCTTCGTCTCTGGCGAAACCCGCTCGCGGGAGACTGGCCCTCCGTTGCCTGTGCCGTTGCCGGTCGAACATGACGCCTTTCAAGTGGCACCTCTACTTCGGTGCTGCAAAATATCGCCGCACCTGTCCCAATTTCTCTGATGGAAAGATCTTCCTTCTCCTTAGAACTAGCTCGTTAAGACTTCGCCGAAGAGCACACGAAACGGAAGTCAGCGTAGTTGTCTCCGGCGAGTCTCCGCGACGGGGGATTTCTGGGGCAGTCCCGGTGCGATCGTGAACATTTTCCCGCAGTTGCCTGAGGCTTCAGAGACTCTTCGTGAATTGAACAAGTTTACGTTCGCGGTCGTCTCGGAGGTTTCGAGCGGGCAATACCCTCGCCGATAGCGCGCATCGTGGATCGCAACCAGGCATGTGCCGAGTCCGAATTGAGCCGCGGATGCCACACCATCATGTATCGGAATCCTCCCACCTCAGGAGGCGCGTTGAGCACCTTGATCGCGGCGGTCTGTAACATCCCATCCATAAACTTTCGCGGCACAGTAGCAATGAAACTTGTTCCCTGAACGCAACGCACGGCGGCCTCGTGATATGGCACCTGGATGGCAACCTGCCTCTTATACCCTTGAGCTGCCAGATGCTTGTCCGGGGCGACCTGAAGCCCCCTCTGAATATTCACGGCAACGTGCTTCGCCTGAAGGTATTGTTCGATAGTGAGTGTTTTTTTGAACTTGCTTTTCGCGTCGACCACGCAGACGAACTCTTCGTCATAGACCATCTGGCTTTGCAGAGGCGAGGGTGCTTCGACCAGACTCGCACTGAAGATGAGATCGACGCTCCCATGAATCAACTCATCGAAGAGCCCCCGATGCCATTGCATGAATTCGAAACGCACTTTGGCCGCAGTGGGCAGGATCTCTCGGCAGACTACAGGGGCCAGGGTCGAAGCGGAGCTGTCAGTTGTGCCGATTCGAAAGACGGCCTCTTCAACAGAGGGATCGAAGGACGGTCCGCTCAGCAGGCGATCAAGTTTCGGGAGCATGACCTCCAATTCCTGCAGCAGTCTGGTTCCCTGAGGCGTCAGCTCGTACCCATCCAAGGTTCGCACGAATAGGTCGTCGTGGAAGGTCTCTCGCAATCGCTGAACGGCGCGGCTTACGGCCGGCTGACTCAGGAAGAGCCTTTCTGCCGTGCGCGAGAAGTTCCGTTCTTCCGCGAAGACCGCGAACACCACCAAAAGATTAAGATCCGCTTGCCGCAGTTGCGTTAGACGCATACGCGATATTAGCACTATGCATTTGAATGATGAAGCCTGTGAGCGCATGCTTCTTGCATAGATGGTTTCGGACGCAGTTGGAGCCGAAAGGAAAAGAGGGAGAGAGATGGCAAAAGTAGCGATAGTAACTGGTGCTTCACGAGGGATCGGCCGCAGTATCGCAAAGCGCCTGGCGGCAGACGGCTTTGCAGTCGTAGTCAATTTCGCAGGCAACACCGCGGCCGCTGACCAGACCGTTGAAGAGATCCGTAAAGCAGACGGAGAGGCGCTTGCGGTGAAGGGCAATGTCGGTGATCCCACCGATGTTCAGAACCTCTTCTCGAAGACGCTTGAGACCTATGGGCGTATCGATGTCGTCGTAAACAACGCGGGAATCATGCCGCTTTCACCCATTGCGAAGGGAGACCTGGCGATATTTGATAGCGTCATTTCCACGAATCTCCGCGGCACGTTCCTCGTCTTCGCTCAGGCTGCACAACATGTCGCCGAAGGCGGTCGTATCATCGCCTTCTCCAGCAGCGTGCTTGCGAAGTCCTTCCCGACATATGGACCGTATATCGCCTCAAAGGCTGGCGTAGAGGGCCTAGTGCCGGTGCTTGCCAACGAGCTGCGAGGCCGCAAGATCACAGTCAACGCCGTCGCACCCGGGCCAACAGGCACCGATCTATTCCTTGACGGTAAGACTCCCGAGCAGATTGAACACCTCAGCAAGCTTGCTCCTCTGGAGCGCCTGGGTGAGCCGGAGGATATCGCGAACGTGGTGTCCTTTCTTGCGGGACCGGACGGTGGCTGGATCAATGCACAGACCATCCGCGTCAACGGCGGTTTCGCATAAGACCCAGATTACGGAATGCCTTACAGACTCAGTTGTTGAGGATGCGACCTCGGCCAACCATGCATGACAAACAGGAGAACTTCGTAATGAAGAACGTAATCGTAGTGACGGGTGCTTCAAGTGGTTTCGGTGCGCTTGCAGCAAGGGAGCTGGCCAAGGCGGGCCACACTGTTTACGCAAGCATGCGTGAGACAACGGGACGTAACGCTCCACAGGTGGACGCGGTAAAACACTTTGCGCAGGAGAACCACGTCGACCTTCGTGCGGTTGAACTCGACGTTGCTTCGCAGGACTCGGTTGATGCGGCGATCAGCCAGATCGTTACAGAGAGCGGCCGCCTCGATGTAGTCGTTCATAACGCCGGCCACATGGTCTTTGGTCCGACTGAGGCCTTCACCCCGGAGCAGCTTGCGCACCTTTATGACGTGAATGTGCTGAGTACGCAACGCGTGAATCGTGCCACTCTACCTGTCTTGCGTAAACAGGGTAAGGGCCTGCTTGTCTGGGTTGGAAGCACAAGTACGAACGGCGGCGTACCACCCTACCTTGCTCCCTACTTCGCCGCCAAAGCCGGCATGGATGCTCTGGCTACCAGCTACGCCCGGGAGCTCGTACGCTGGGGCATTGAGACCTCAATCGTTCTGCCCGGCGCCTTCACCAGCGGAACCAATCACTTCCACAACGCAGGCAAGCCCGAAGACAAGACGCGCGAGGCCGAGTACCAGCAAGGGCCCTACGCGGGCTTCGAGGAGGAAGCTCTGAAGGCGCTTGCCGCAACTGTGCCTTCGGATGCAGATGTCAGAACCGTGGCCGAAGCCATCGTTAGGGTCGTCGATACTCCTTACGGGAAGCGTCCATTCCGAGTTACCGTCGATCCAGCTTCGGACGGATCAGAGGTTGTCACAACAGTTTTGGATCGCATCCGCGCAGAATTCTTGCGCCGGATCGGCTTCGCGGACTTGTTGTCGGTGATACGAAAGTAAAGCACCTAATTTCACTTGTTGAGGCGGTCGCCAACCCTGCGCACCAGCAAAGAGACGAATCAACAAGATCGGCGCGTGGCCTCCCAGGAAGATCAGATAAGCTACGGTCCCAAGACGTGACGTATTCCATCTGTCTCTTACTCCGACCGGGCACGTTGTTTTTCCCGGTCGTCTTTGTTTACGGCGAAGCTTAAGATCTTCCCGCGTAGACTCCGTACTCCCAGTCGTAGGGGACGCCTGTGTCCCCAAGAATGAACTTTATGAGATCGGCGAAGCTCGTCTCTGCACGCACGTCATTGGAGAGGACTACGACGCACCGCTGACTCTCCTCGAGGCACACGACCGTGTTAGCAGTCTGCTCGTTATGTCCACCTTTGAAGAAGCCATGCCCCTGAGGTCCATCGAAGACTATAACGCCAAGTCCTGCGTAGAGGTCTTTACGCTGCTCGCTCACTGGAAGCACTTGTCCGAAGTTCGGGAACTGGTGTGCTGTGGTGATGTGCAATTGCGGCCTGGTCATCTCCGCGCGTGAGGCTTTGCTCAGCCCATCGCCGCGCACGAGTGCTGCCACAAACTTCGGCAGGTCGGTGATGGTGGTGTCCATCGATCCCGCAACGCGCACCTTGCTGCGCTCGTCGTGAGGCTGCGGCTGCCCCTTATCGTTCCATCCATCGGCAAGATTGGGCGCGAAGTCTGGCCGCCACATCAGGCGAGTGCGCGTCATGCCCAGCCGGGAAAAGGTTGTCATGGTCAGATCGTCCATATCCACGCCGAGCCCCTGTGACTGCTTGCCGTGCTCAATCGCGAATTGGAGTAGACTCAAGCCTTCGCCCGAGTAACTGAACTGCGTACCCGGATCGAAGTGAATGCGAAGCTTTTGATTCGGCTCGATAAACCAAAAATTTGCAAATCCGGTGGAGTGCGTGAGCGACATCCGCGGCGTTAGCTTTTCCCATCGGGGATCGTCTGCAAGATCGGTGTACGGTCCGTACTTGTCCAGGAACTTCTCGTCGGTGTGCGCGCCGTACTGGATCAGTGGCTTGTCGAAGTCGTCCTTGAAAGGCGTGTCAAGTTTAATCTTTCCCTGATCGACCAATTGCATCACGTGGTACGCGCAGACCAACTTGGTCAGGGACGCTCCATACCTTACGGTGTCTGTGGCGAACGGAACGCCATAAGCGTTGCGGATGCCATAAACAAGCACAAAGCGGACCTGGCCGTGGTCGATTCCCGCGATT
>JAATFH010000487.1 GCA_015655315.1 Terriglobales bacterium | reverse complement strand
GTTATCAAGTCGCAACCAGATCTCCACCGTGGTGCTGCCAGGATCGAGTGCAGGGTTGACGAGCGAGACCTTCGCCGGCACGGGATCGTCCGCCCCCGGCACCAGGACAGAAGCGTTGTCTCCGACATTCAGGCGTTGAGCAACCGTCTGCGCAAGATGAACCTTGGCGAGCAGGGAAGAAGTATCCATGACGGTCACGAGCGCACTGCCGGAGTTGGCTGTCTCACCGGGAAAGAGTGGGCGGTCCGTCACGACGCCCGCAATCGGACTCCGAATCTCCGAGTAAGAAACTTGTGCTTCTGCGGCCTGGTATTTGCCCTTGGCGGAGGCGAGCTGGCCTCGTGCCTGCTGTAGCGTTGCCTCGCGGCTGACTTTCTGAAGAGAGACCAGATGATTCTCCGCTGTGTCATACGCGGAACGTGCCTGTACGAGCGCTGCTACCGCAGTGTCGTAATCTCGTCCGGCGATTGCGCCTTCCTGCAGCAACTTCTGCCGCGACGCGGCGATTTCTTCCTGCAGATGAAGCTGCGCCTTTGCCTGCGCTACATCCAGCTCGGCCTTTCTGAAGTCCTCGGGAACCTGTGCCTGCGTCTGCATCTTGTAGGCGGCTTCCGCAGCGTTGTACTGGCCTTGATTGTCGAGTGCCTGCGCAGTTAGGTCGCGATTCTCAAGGACCGCCAGAAGCTCACCAGCCTTCACCTTCGATCCACGCTGGACATAGAACGTCCGCACCGGCGCGGTGATCTTTGGGGAGATCGCCGCCTGGGCAAGCGGTGACAGCGTTGCGTCGGCCATAACGTGCTCGGAGATATTTCCCACCTCGGGCCGCTCTGCCTGCACCGTGACCAGCGTCGCAGTTTCGCTTTCGCTCGCTCTCTTGCAGCCCGGGACAAGCAAGGCAAGCAGCAGAACACCAGCGGTATATCTTGTTGTTCTGTTGCCAATCAGGATGGATGAGTTCGTCATTCGGCTCACAGTGTTCCCATCAAAAGTTCGAGTGCCGCGAGAGCGGTCTGATACCGGACAAGACCATCTGCCTGTGCGGTCTCTGTGGAGAGGTAAGCGTTCTGAGCATCCACCACTTCGAGCGCCGTGGACTCTCCCGCTGTGTAGCGCATCTTCGTCAGCCGAAGGCTCTCGGCAGCGGTCCGCACACTTTGATCGAGCAGATCCAGTTGATTGTGCGCCGCCGATGCTTCCGCGTAGGTTTCATCAAGCGTGGCGATAAGCCGTCGTTGCGTTGCCGTCAGATTGATTTTCGCGACGCCGCGTTGAATCTCGCTCTGCTTGATCCTTTTCTGCGTAGAAAACCAGTCCCACATGGGAATATCCAGTGTGCCGCTGATGGAATAGCCGAGATTCTTCGCATCCTCGGGACCGTGCTTCGCAAACTGTGGAGCGTCGATACCATAGTTGAAATTCAGTGAGAGATCCGGAAGGTAGGCTGCCTTCGCGGACGTAACGCCGGCATTGGCTGCCTGAACGTCAGCCAATGCGCTTCGGATCTCCGGGTTATTGCTGGAAGCGAGACGGTTCACCTCATCTTGCGTCGGAAGCACAGTAGGAGCACTCGGCGCTTCTGTCGCATAGGGAGTTCGCGGATCTGGAAAAAGAAGAACGGCAAGTTCCAGTCGCGCCCTATCGGCCGCAACCCCGGCATCGCTCGAATCCAGTTGGCGTTGCTGCTGCTGAAGCTGTGCTTTTACCACGTCGGCGTGGGCCACTTCACGTGCCGCCTCGCGTTTTTGCGTCAGGTCGGTAAAGGTCGCGGCTTCCTGCAGGGCTTGCGTGAAGAGCAGTCGTTTCGTCTCTGCTGCCGAGACCTGGTAATAGAGCATCACCACGGTCGAAACCAATCCGCGCCGCGCTACTTCCAACTCGGCAGAGGCGCGGGCGGCTACTGCGGAGGCAACATGTGCGTCAGCGACCTGCTTCAGTCCGATCGTTTCGTTGATCGAAGCCTGACTGGTGTATTCGTGGACGGCATTATTCGCGATGAAGATCGGCGCCGATTGTGTTCCGATCTGTCCGCCCTGGTTCGTCTTGCCATCGGACTGAGTAAAGAGCACCTGGTTGTGATATGTGACCGAGGGCAGCATCGCGGCCTTCGCGAGATAACTATCGATGGCTGCGCTCTTCTGTGTCGCCAGGCTAGCCGCGAAGACGGGCTCATTGGCCTCCGCTCTTCGAATTGCCTCAGAAAGAGGCATACTCTGAACCATGGCAAGGGCTTGCGCACGCACAAAGGGAGCAAGCACTCCACCGCAAAAGATTGCCAGGGTGTACGACACGATCCACCCCGGTCTCCGTTGAGCACCGATCATGTGTAGAAGACTAGAGCGGAAACCTTAATGCCAAATGAAGCAATCCGAATTCACTGTCTTTTCGGACGGATGATGGAACTACCTCAGCTGATGGTTTCATCATCCATCTTCACGCTTGCGTTAACGCTGAAGGTTGCTTGCCGCCGGATCAGCAGGAAGTAGGCTGAGATGGCCGTCAGCATCAATCCGGAGCCGGAGAGGGCGACGGAGACCCCGAAGATGGGAATCAGTTTCCCCAGGCCCAGAGCACCTAACGGCATGCCCGCTCGAAACGCAAGGTTATAGACGCTCATGACTCGCCCACGCATCGCATCGGTTGCGATGAGTTGCACCAGAGACAACATCAGGGAAGCCGACGCCATAATGGCAGCGCCTGCCAAAAAGATAAAGAGGCATGAGAGAGGAAGCCACTTAGACAGAGCGAAACCGGCGATGATGATTCCGAGCGAGATGAGAATCAGCAACGTGACACGGCCCTGCCCTTTCAATCTTTCCATGGCGGCCACAGTCAGCGCTCCCGATATCGATCCGGCTCCCGAAAACACCAGCAACAGCGTGTAGGTTTCCGGACCCTTATGAAAGATGTTCTGCACAAAGACAGGCAGGAACCCATTGAGCGAAAAGCCGAACAGCGTTGTGCAGAATGCCAGCACTACCAGCGCGCTCATGCCGTCGCGCCGTCGAATGAACTGAATGCCCTCCTTCATGCTGGTCAGAACGCGCTGCTGCGTTTTAGGGGGGACGAAATTGACGTGGATCATGAGCAGCGAAACGATCACAGCGATGTAAGAGACGCCATTCAGAGTGAAACACCATGTCGCGCCGAGCGTAGCATACGCGAGACCACCGATCGTCGGACCGAGGATGCGGGCCAGGTTGAACTGAATGGAGTTCATGGCGATCGCGTTGGAGAGGTCTTTGGGAGCAACCAGGGTGGGCAGCAGCGCCGAATAGGCTGGCCCGCCGAAGGACTGCCCTAGTCCCACGACGAATGAAAGTGTGAGGATGTGCCATATCCTCACCGTATGCGTCACGAATAAGGCGGCCAGCATGAGGGCGCAGACCATCTGGATGTATTGGGAGGCGAGCAACATCTTTCGCCGGTCCATGCGATCTGCGAACACTCCCCCGAACAGGGAAAACATCATGATCGGGAGCTGCCCCAGGAAAAGATCCAGGCCGAGATAGAACGGATCCTTGGTGAGATCGTAGACCAGCCAACTCTGTGCGAACTGCTGCACAAACGTGCCAATGGTGGAAACGCAGGCCCCGATCCACATGAGGCGGAAGTCACGGTATTGAAAGGCTCTGAACGTACGAGCGAGAAATGAAGGCAGGGCCACTAGAGCGGTCCCTTTCTTCGATTCATGCTGATTCCCGGAATTTTCGTCTGCAAAAGTGAAATACCTGAATCCGTTCTAGAAGGTATAGCTACACAACAATTCAGATGAATCCAATCTCTCTCCGTCGCACTTTCTCCGGAAAGCAGCTGCCAGTTCTTTAACGAGACTGCTCGTGTGTTTTCTGGTTCGTTCGGGGCGAGTTTTCCCGTGCGCTCCTATTTCATTCTAAGCGCGAGACGATATGCTCAAATTATGAGCCCGACCGCCTCCGCCACGCAGCGCAAAGCCAAGCCCCGCAGGAAGAAGAAAGCTGCGTCCGCAGGATGGATGATGTGGTGGCCCCTGCTGGTCGGCATTCTCGTCACGCCGCTCACGGTACGCGCGGCGGGAGTCATGGCTTTAGCCGGTCCCGATGCGCTGCGCACGCTTTATCCCTATGTGCAACTGGTGCAGAACCGAGTGTTTCCAGCGGAAATTGCCGCCATGCTGTCGCAGGCGATGATCTACCTGCAATTTCCTTTATATGGATTGTTAATGGCTCTTGTTCTGCGCAGAAAGGGACTCCTGTCGGCTCTCATTGCGGTTGCGGTTGCACATTTCGGCGCGGTCGGCATTGTCGTCGCGCTCGCGCATCTATAATCGGGTAAATTCCGATGATTGATGCCGTCAAATTGATTGAATGTCCACGCGATGCATGGCAGGGACTACCCAAAACGATCCCAGCCGAGGTCAAGGCCGACTACCTGCGAACCCTCATCGCAGTCGGCTTCAAGCACATCGACGCCGTTTCTTTCGTCTCTCCAAAAGCGATCCCGCAGATGGCGGATTCCGAGCGGGTGCTCGAATACCTCGATCCTCCGGAAGACGTTGAGATTATCGGCATTGTCGTGAACGAAAAGGGAGCGCAGCGAGCCATCGCGACCGGAGTCGTCCGCACGCTCGGTTTTCCATACTCCATCTCACCCGAATTCCTCAAACGCAACCAGGGGCAGACTCCGGAAGAGTCGCTCGATGCCCTGGAGGCGATCGGTCAGGCGGCATTCAAAGCGGGTGTGAGCCTTGTGGCCTACATATCGATGGCATTCGGCAATCCGTACGGTGACGACTGGAGCATCGATGAGGTCATTGCCGCCTGCGACCTGCTGGCCGATATGGGCATCGGCCAGGTTTCGCTCGCGGACACCGTCGGCGTGGCCACTCCGGATGAAGTGGCGCGGCTGGTCAGCGCGGTGCTCTCAGCCGGCGACACCCTTGAAATCGGCGTGCATCTGCATGCTCGTCCCGAAGAGGTCGCGGCGAAAGTAAGCGCGGCGTATCGCGCAGGCTGCCGCCGCTTCGACATGGCGCTTGGCGGCCTTGGCGGCTGTCCCTTTGCCCAGGACGCCCTGGTCGGCAACATTGCGACCGAAATTGCGGTAACCGAACTGGAGCGTCTCGGCGCGGAGTTGCCGCTTCTGCAACCGCTCGATGGCCTGCTGGCCGCCAGTCGCGGGATTGCAGAAAAGTTCGGCCCAACGACACAATAGGCGCACGTCATAGATTCCGATGCGCTGCTGCGTGTAAACTGCTCTGTCTTCGGGAGAATGACCATGAGCCACTATCAGACACTGCGCACACACGGGGAAGAAGGCGTACTGACGATTACGATGAACCGTCCGGAGCGGCGGAACGCGCTGGATCCAACGATGATTCACGAACTGACAGAGGTTCTGGAAGGGGCGCAGGACTCTCACTATGAAGTGATTATTCTTACGGGTTCCGGATCGGCCTTTTGTGCGGGCCTGGATCTCGACCACCTGAAGACCATCACCGCTAAAACACGTGATGAGCATCGCGCCGATTCAGAAAGCATAGCCCGTGTGTTGCGGACGCTGCACAACGTGCAAAAGCCAACGATCGCAGCGGTCAATGGCGCAGCCATTGCCGGAGGCATGGGATTGGCCACCATCTGCGACTTCACGCTCTCCGTGCCGGAAGCAAAATTCGGCTATACGGAAGTAACCATCGGCTTCATCCCCGCGATCGTATCTTCATTTCTGATTCGTCAGATTGGCGATAAGCGCACGCGCGACCTGCTGTTGACCGGACGATTGATGAAGGCGGAAGAGGCGCATGAGCTGGGCCTTGTGACACGTATCGTGAGCGAGCAGGACTTGATGTGCGAGGCGCGAAAGCTCGCGCACAGCTTATTGCGGAACAGTCCCGAGGCGAAGCACGCCACCAAGCGTCTGCTCAATTACTATGCGAATCATCACCTGGATGCTGAGATTGAAGCTGCCATCGCCGCAAACGCCGACGCGCGTGCGACGGAGGACTTCAAGGAAGGCGTACGTGCGTTTCTCGAAAAGCGCACACCAGATTGGCCCAGCCGCAAAATCCCTGTCTCGTCGCAAAAGTAACGATGCTTTGCGACGAGGACAAGAGCGTCGAGGGAATCAATAGGCGATAGAAAAGCGCTGGCGGATATGCTTTGGATTTTCCAGCTCATCCACTAAAGCTATGGCGTAGTCCTCTGCCGAAATCTGGCTGTTGCCCTTTTCATCGGTCAGAAAATCGTCCTTGCCTAAACGGAATTTTCCTATGCGTTCGCCCGGTGCGATGACTGCCGCGGGACTGAGGTAGGTCCAGTCCAGATCCGCAGTGCGCAGAACTTCAAGCGCGGCGGTGTGAGCAAAGGCAATCGCTTTATACTCCGCTGGAAAATTCGGCGCATCTTCAAGACGTAGGCCGGGAGCTACCAATAGGCTGCCGGCGCCGCCAACCTCTAGGAACCGTTTGACGCCCGCTTGATTCAGGCCGGCGATCAAGGATTTGGTGGCATCCACGATCGTCTCCGGCGATTGCGGCGGCGGAGCATAAGAGCTGATGACAGCGTCTGCACCCTTCACGACTTCTGCCACGGCCGCTGGATTCAGAACATCGCCCGTTACTGTTGTTACCGCAGGGTCGCTGGGGCCACGCGAAGGATCGCGCACCACGGCAGTCACTTTATGCCCTCGTGAAATCAGTTCCTTCAAAAGGCGGCTGCCGATCATTCCGGTTGCGCCAAACAGGACCACGTTCATAACATCCTCCAGTACCTTGGATGGAAATCACTGCGACGGGATGAAGTATTTGTTGGAACAAGCGACTCCCCGCCTGTCCCTCACTTCATCGGATTGTGTTCCCGCAACTCGGCTACGATCTCAGCTGCCGCCTTGCGCGCCAGATCGCTTTTGTCCGGAGGAAAGCTGATCGCACCCACGCGCGCATGTCCGCCTCCGCCATAACGCTCGCATATCGTTGCCAGGTTCAGCATCTCTTCCGGTTTCGCTTTCGTCCACGGGTTGGACCCGACAGCCACCTTCGTCCGGAAGCTCGACTTCGAGAGGCCAATGGAATATGTCGCATCCGGGTGCAGATAGTAGGGAATGAACTTGTTGTAGCCCTCGAGCTGGTGATCCGTTATGTCGAAATAGATCGTTCCATCTCTCTCTTCAGACCGCTGGCCGATGAGCTTCAGCGCCTCCTGATGTCGCTCCAGGAGCGGCGGCAATAGCTCGGCTACAAATGGCTGCTGCAGTACCTCAGCCAGCGGTATCTCGGTCAGCAGCGGAATCAGGCGCGGAATGAAAGCCGGGTCCTGGGTCGATTCGATGATCAGTGTCAGCTTCATCGCAGGCTCAGCCATTTCGACTGCCGCCTCGGGACTCGCGTAGAGCGCGCCGTCCACGATGTCTGCCCACTTCACCAGTTCCGCCACGGGCGCGCCGTTGAAGCCGAAGCGCGTCTCGGCAATGTGCGCCAGAAAGCTCGCGCACGAAGTGTAATCCGCGTCATAAAAGCGGCGGTCGCCGTATCTGCCGTCAGCCAGTCCCTGCAGATAATCCTGATGATCTTCCGGCGTCAGGAAGGCGCTCAGGTGGTGGTCAAACCACCAGGTGATTCTAGGCGATGCCGAATATTTGAAATCGACGATGGCATTCTCGTCTCCGATGAAATCGGCTTCGTTGAAGAGGGCGCCCGCGCGGTGCACCAGTCCGTGGTACGAATATTCAGCGCCAGTAGCAATGCGTTCGCGATGAAAGCGCGTAAACAAGGAAGCCGAGCAGGCTCCGTCGAAACATTTGTCGTGATAGAAGACACGTACCTTCAAGATATGGCGCTCCAAAATAAATCTAACGGATCGGGAATCTCTTAGGATTGCTGGGACTGCCTCTTGTGTCAAGCGACCGGTCATCCTGATTTTCACTTTCATGGGATTTACGGATGACATTCTGAAGCTGCAGGCCGAAGTATTGCGTAGAATGGACCATTCCATCGTTGCCGGAGGCCTTGATTGGACGAACTCACAGAGACAACACTCCCGGAAGAGGGCAATCTACCGCCGAAGCGCGATGTTCGCTGGATTTTCAAGGGACAAAATGGCATTCGGGCTGGCTGGAGCGCGCTCATTTTTATTGTGATCTTCCTCGCGCTCGCAATTCTCACCTCACTCTTGATCCACTACCTCTTTCATCCTCATGGGCACCACGGTGCGCCTATGCCTGTCCATGTCGCGCTGGCGCAGGAAGGCGTTCAGGCGGCGCTGGTTCTGCTGGCCACGTTCATCATGTCCCGTATCGAGAAGCGCCCTGTAGCTTCTTATGGATATGTGGGAAGCGCCAGATTGCTCCGTTTTGCCGGGGGACTTTTTTTCGGCTTCCTGGCAATCTCCGCGCTCGTCGGCGCTCTCTGGAAAGCGCAATTGCTGGCCTTCGACGCCGGCCATCTCACCGGGCTGCTGGCATGGAAATACGCCGCAGGCTGGGGGGGCGTATTCCTTCTCACCGGCATTTTTGAGGAATCGCTTCTTCGCGGATACCTGCAGTACACACTGACACGTGGCATTGGTTTCTGGTGGGCGGCAATCGTCCTCTCCATTACCTTCGGTTCGATTCATAGCACTAATCCCGGCGAGTCGCCCGTCGGGCTTTTTTCCGCTGCCGCTATCGGGCTCGTCTTTTGCCTCAGCCTCTGGTATACCGGCTCGCTGTGGTGGGCCATCGGCTTCCACGCGGCCTGGGACTGGGGAGAGACCTACTTTTACGGCACATCGGACAGCGGCATGGCCGCGCAGGGGCATCTATTTTCAGAACATCCGACGGGCGCTCTGCTTTGGACCGGCGGCGCCACCGGGCCGGAAGGCAGCCTGTTGATTGTGCCGCTGATTCTTGTCATCGCATTGCTGATGTGGCTCTGGTGGGACGGCGGACGGTATCGCCTTTCAAAAAACAGGCTGTTGCTGCTCCCGAATCTTGAATTTTTGGGCAAACGCACAGTTCCGGAGGACGAACAGCGGCCAAGCGAGAGTAAAATTCCAACAAATCGGCTCGACGAGGGGAGATCGCAATGAATCGCAGAGAATTCCTCACCGGAGCGGCTGCTGGACTCGGCGCTGCCTGCCTGACGCCTTCAACCTTTGGCTCCATCGATAGGCCTTCGACAACCGCGAAATTCAACGCCACCGATACAGTCGTGCTGGGAAAGACCGGCATCCGCACCAGCCGTCTCGCCATGGGAACAGGCACGATGGGTTTTGGCGGAGGCTCGAACCAGACGCGCACCAACGCGCTGTCGCGCCTGCTGATGAACG
>JAATFH010000214.1 GCA_015655315.1 Terriglobales bacterium | reverse complement strand
CGGCGCAACCAAGTTCGATCGATGTCGGGGCTCGGCTTGCTTCACTGTAATTGAAGTAGGTGTTGAAGAAACGAGTGGGCTTGTACGTGAACCCGACTGCGGGGTTGAATCGCTGGAAGACATTGTTACTGGTCAGATTGCCCCGCGCCGCAGATGTGGGAAGATAATCCACGTTGTCCAGGGAAGTGTGGTTATAGCGTCCGGAGAGAGTAAAAGTCCATGGACCGTAGGTGAGTGCGTCCGTGGCGTAGACGCTGGGCGTGTTTACGATCCCGTGCAGCAACACCTGAGTATCGACGGGGTCTCCGTCAGAAAATGTCGTGCCATCGAGGAAGATCGGAACCAGTGTAAAAGAGACATTGTCCGAGTTCAGGTAGCCGAGCTGGGTGAGCTCGTGGTAAGTCGAGGTGCCTCGATCCCATCCGGCTCCGACAGCCAGGCGGTTATGCTTCGTCCTCCACGTGGCCAGGCCGGAAAGACCATAGCTGTTCTGCTTGTCCGTCGTACGCGTGATGACTCCGTTGCACTTCTCAGACGGCTCGCCGTCATCGTCGTTCTCAAGCACCTGTGCCAGGCACCGCCAGTATGGAAACGGTTCTGTCGTGGGGTTGCCCGTAATTGGAAAATTTGTATAGCCTGCGGCCGTAAGCGCAGCGACATCGGCAGCGCTCAGGTTGTAGAGATTCTGGTCGAAGGAGTCATCGTTCAAATCGCCATTCGAACTGTCAGCCCTTACGTAGCGATAGTACGCATTGCCAGAGAGAGTCAGGTTATCCGTCACCGCGTGAGTTACATTTAGGGTCAGTGAAGGAGAATGGTCCCACGTCACATCTGGAATGGTATTGACGGAGGTATAGTCCACATTCAGGAAGCGGAAGTCTGAAGTCCCGTTCCCCGTCAACCAGTTGTTCGCATAAGCTCCGCTGAGGTAGACACTCGTCTTTGCATCCGTCCACCCGATCTTTGCAAAAGCCTGCCGCACTTCAGAGGGAGAATACTGCCGCCATCCATCCTCACGGTAGAGATTACCTGCCAGATAATAGTTGAAACCGCCAGGCAGCACGCCGCCAAGTTCTCCTTCACCGGCCCGCCGCCCGAACTTTCCGCCTGTGATCTGGAGTGAGCCACCAGGCGCGGTCAGGCCGTCCTTTGTCTGGACTGAGACGGCGCCGCCCAATGTGTTCAAGCCATAAACCGGGTCCGAGCCGGGAATCAGTGCCATGCCCTGGATAGCCACCTTGGGAATCAGGTCCCACGCAACGATATCGCCGAACGGTTGGTTCTGGCGCACACCGTCCATATAGACAGACAGCCCTTCCGGAGTTCCCAGCAGAGGCGATGCCGTATAGCCACGGTAGTTGATATCCGGCTGGAACGGGTTCCCATTATTGTCATTGACGTAGACACTGGTCAGACGCTTGTTCATCAGATCTGCAAGATCAAGCGCGTTGCTATCTTCGAGGTTTTTTGCTGTCAATCCCTGCACTGGAACTGGTATCTGGTCACGGGGCTGATCGGCCTGTCCGATCGGAGTAGGAGAAAAAACTGTAACGCTTGTCGAAGTGCCCTGAACAAGGAGAGTAACCTCCTGAGAAACCGGCGCCGCCGAGTTTACATGGACTGTGACTATGCGGGAAACAAAGCCTGAGCTCGAAACCTGCAGTTGATACCTTCCGAATGCTAGACCAGTCAGAGAAAGTGCCCCCTGCGTGTCCGTCCGGAACGTGCGGTTAGTGCCGGGTCCGGTAAGATTTCCACTAGCCCGCAAGCCAGCGCCGGAAGGATCGCTCACCTGGAGCAGAATCTCACCGGTACCTATATTGGATGGCGAGGCCGACGTTTGCGGGTAGGCATGATGTCCAACACAAAGCAAAAAAACTATACATACTAAGCCGGAGCGAAAAATCAGCGGCATTCTGTCGGGTCCTCTGGGTAGCGTAGTCGTAATCCATGCCCATCCTGTTTTGGGCCTCTGCATGGATATTCCGCACACTCATGATTTGTTCAGTGTTTTTTTCTTTCGTCAGGATGGTCTGGGCTTACCGGAAATTGCTTACTATGGATGCAACCAGCATGTCCTCCCTATCAACCAGTACGGCTATTGGCCTTGCTATCCGCTCCTCGTTGGAGTGGCTGAACCGAGGCATTTCTCCGGAAGACGAAGTGCTCAGTATGTTCGACCTGATGCGGACACAACTGCTGAGATATGCCGTGAGCTTTGGCCTCAGCATGCAGGACGGCGAGGATATCGTGCAGGAGACGTTCCTTGCATTCTTTCATCATTTGCAACGAGGTCGATCCGGAGATAACCTCCATGGCTGGCTCTTTCGCGTGACTCACAATCTCGCGTTGAAGCGGCGCATGAAAGTGCTCCGCGAACCCACAGGAGGGAGTATAGAAAAACTCGAAACATTGGACCTGAATCCCAACCCTGAGGAGTGTCTGCTGTTCGGTGAAAGGCACGCCCGGCTTGAATCAGTTCTTCGGGCGTTATCCATAGAGGATCAGTTGTGCCTGAGACTACGGGCAGAGGGACTCCGTTATCGAGAGATCGCCAGGATACTTGGTATTTCACTGGGTAGTGTGTCTGCATCGCTCAACCGCTCCCTGGCGCGATTGGAAGAAGCAGATAAGAGGTAAAACATGTCCGATCATTCTCAACACCTGTCTGACGAAGAGATCCTCCAATTCATCGACAATGAGCTTCCGTTGAATCGTTCGGAGCATTTTCGGGAACACATGAAGGCCTGCCCAAATTGCCAGAAACGACAGGCCTCGATAGAAGGCACGCTGAATACTCTGAACGAGCTCTATATCTCGGAACGGTTCGAATCGAGTGCGATGGTGGCGCGATCCCGCACCCTGCTCCAAGAGAAACTCGCGGATCGTCGCAGGAGTCATTCCCACTGGCGTCGTCCTATCGCAGGTCTTGATCTTCGCTTGCTGATTACGGCTGCGATAGTTCTGGTTTTCATCGGATTCGCCTTCCAAGGCAGAAGAGAAACCTGGAAGGTCAAACCGTCTATATTGATCTCCCAGGAAGAGGCCGTAGTCCCGAACCGCTCTTTGACTCCAGGCGCGGTTCGCCCTGTCACGTTGAAGGAAATATGCTCCTCCGGTGACGATGATCTCGACCCAAGACTACCTCCTTCCATAGAGAGAGCTGTTATTCAGGAATACGGCCTCCCATCCAGTGCGCCTGAGCGAAAGTATCAAATCGACTACCTGGTCAATCCTCAGCTAGGCGGAACAAACGATATAAAGAATCTGTGGCCAGAGCCCTATTCAAATGCCAGGTGGAACGCTCAGGCTAAGGATGAATTGGAGCGGCACCTGCACCGGATGGTTTGTGCTCGAACCATCGACTTGGCCGTAGCGCAGCGGGAGATCGCGACCGACTGGATTGCCGCATACAAGAAATACGTGGGGCGGGACGGTTAACCGGCGGCTCAGATCTCGTGCTTCTTAAACCTTTCAATCAAGTAATCGCAGGCGCGCACAGTAATGGCCATCATGGTAAGCGTGGGATTCTGGCACCCCGACGAGACGAAACACGCCCCATCCATGGCGAAGACGTTCTTTACATCGTGTAATTGACAGTACGAGTCTGTGACGGAAGTCTTCGGATCGTCCCCCATCCGCGCCGTGCCCAGTTCGTGGATTGCCATCCCCGGCTCCGCAACCGCCGAACGAATCGTGATGTTCTTAGCGCCCGCAGCCTCAAGCATCTCCGCAGCCGTGGCCGCCGCGTCTTCGTGCAGCAGCCGTTCATTCTCTCCGTGCGTCATGGAAATATGCAGAGCGGGAATACCCCAGGCATCCTTCAGGTTCGGATCGATCGATACGAAATTTTCATCCCGCGCCAGCGACTCACCAAAAGCGCCAAGAGCGATGTGATATTTCCCCGTCCTCACAGCCTGCTTGTAGGCTGCTCCAAACCCTTCCGACTCAAAGTTGAAAACAGCTTCGGCTGAACCCTGAAATCCATAGCCTCGGATAAAATTCGCAGCCTTGGTCGCCTTCGACGTATTGCGATAGCGAATGACATAAATCCCATTCGCCCGGTGCGGCCCGCTGTACGGATCAGGCGCGTCCTTGAACTGCGGCAGTTCGCCGGCGGCGCCCGCGCCGGTGGAGTGGTCCATCAATCCGCGTCCGAGAAGCCCACTCGAATTCCCAAGGCCCGCGGCGTGGTCACTGCTCGTCGAGTTCAACAGGATACGCGTCGATTCAAGCGCCTGCGCGCACAGGATCACCGTCTTCGCCCGGATCGTTTTCGTCTGCCGCGTCTTCCCGTCAACGAACGTCACTCCCGTCGCGAGGTTCGTGGCCGGGTCCATCTCGACACTGGCCACCACAGCATTCGTCAGCAGCGTGCACTTGCCGGTCTTGAGAGCATCCTTCACCGTCGTGAAAGGACTGCTGAAATACGAATACGAGATGCAGCCACGTTCGCAGGTTCCGCAATAATGACAGGCTGACCGGCCATTATGCATCTGCGTGAGGATGGCCGTGCGCACAATCGTGACAGTTCTGCCGAAATTCTTCGCAACGGTCTCGCGGAAGTGGACTTCCCCACAGGTCATCCTCATCGGCGGTAAAAAATGCCCGTCGGGCAGAGCATCATTTCCTTCCGCCGCCCCGCTGATGCCGACATACTCTTCCACGAGATCATAAAAGGGGGAAAGGTCCTGGTATGAGATGGGCCAGTCCTGTCCATAGCCATCATGGCTTGCAGCTTTGAAATCGAGGTCACTCAGGCGATAGCTCTGGCGTCCCCAGCAAAGCGTTCGTCCACCAACAATACGCATGCGTTGCCAGCTGAACGGCTTACCCGGAGGAGTGCTGTAGGGGTTTTCCAGATCGTCGACAAACCAGTCGTAGTTGTATTCCGTGCACGCATAGCATTGCGTCTGTATCGGACGCGTTTTGCGCCACTCCCCCGCACCGGCTATGTTCCGGTATTTCAGCTCAAATGCGGGCTTGTGTTCGGTAAATTCACGCGGCGAAACATCGCGTCCCGCTTCGAGCAAAGCCACTTCGAGACCGGCTTCCGCAAGCCTCTTCGCAGCCCACCCTCCAGTTGCTCCCGAGCCCACTACAATTGCGTCATAGCTGCGAGTCAGCGGATCCTGAAATATCACTCTGCACGATCTCCTGTTTTAACTGTCCTTGTGGGCGGCCGGCTGATGCTCGCAACCGGAAAATGTGCCGCGCGCCGCCCAGCCATCCCAGCCCTGTTCCTTGAGACCCACTGGAGAGCTGTAATAGCCGCTCACAATCCACCGCTTCAGCCTGCTGAAGTGCTCATAACCAGCGAAGCTGGACTCCGTCTCACCCCATCGGGCATGCGTATGAGGCCACGCCACCAGGTTAAGGAAATCCTGCCTCTCCGCGTCCGTCAGCTTTGCGAAGGTCGTCTTGTAGCGCTCCATCGCGCCGGTATCGAACCACGATAACGAATCCAGAAATTCACGCTGGCTCGCAGCCGGTTCCACAGACAGCACAAGATCGAGGAATCGATTCACCAGCGCAGCCTTCGCCCCCGGCGTGTCCGTCGCTGGAATGATCGCGTCACTCAGCACGACCAGGGTTTCGTTCTGTTGCGGATTCAGGAAAACAGGCGTCCAGTCGACCCGCTGCAGTGCGAGCCAGGCATCGTCTCCAGGGGGAAAGATCCGTGCCCCGGCTGGCAAGGTCACCGCCGCCGCGCCGATGGTCAAAAACGAATTACGAAGCAGTTCGCGACGATTCATAGATTGATAGATATAGTACCCGCCCGCATGTAAGCGTGAACATTTCAGCTGGGCATTTCCTTTGAGAGATTTTTTCGGGATCAGACGAGAGCGTCGTATTGCGCGTGAAAGTGTCTTATGGTTTAACGATGCGAATCGCCTCCAGCGCCTGTGGATCAGCCGGTAGTTCCTTATTTCCCGCCGGAAACTTATTCGCGCTCAAAATGTAGGAGAGTACCTGTGCCGTCTCCTTCGGCGTCACCGTTCCCGGGTTCATCGCCGGCATCATGGTGATGGTTTTCATAAAGAGATCAGCCACGGTCTGGTCTGTCCACCTGTCCAGGAACTCATTACCCGCCAGCGGAGAATTCTGCCCCTGACCCTGGAGCGCGGTCCCGTGACACATACCACACTGGTTCTGATAGATTATCTTGCCTTGCTGCGCCTGCTCCGCCGTGTACACTCCGTCGCGGCTTGAAGAAGCGGCATGCGGAGCCGCCTGCGCAGAAAGCATCCGCTGAGAAAGCCCAACCATGAGCACGCTCATCCACACAGCATCGGATCGCTTGCACCACACCACAGATTCCTCCGATGAATCCAAGACGCGATTATAACGCCCAAGCAAAAGGTGCTTCGCATGGCGACATTCAGCGTTGGGTCAGTTTAAGTTCCTATCG
>JAATFH010000558.1 GCA_015655315.1 Terriglobales bacterium | reverse complement strand
CGGGCGTGATCGCTGGCGGCGCGGTGCGCGCGGTGATGACCTCGGCTGGCGTGCAGAATGTTCTGACCAAGAGCCTGGGCACGGCAAACCCGCACAATGTCATCAAGGCGACGTTCGACGCCCTGGTTCAGCTGCGTGATCGCGCCGAAGTTGCAGCGCTCCGCGGCAAGCAGGTACAGGAGTTATAGTCATGGCAGAAATTCAGGCGAAGATTAAAATTCAGTATTACCGCTCATTCATTCAGGCTCCGTTCAAGCACAAGAGGGTCGTCAAGGGCCTCGGCTTTACCCGCCTGAACCAGATCGTCGAGCGTGAAGACACGCCTTCGATTCGCGGTATGGTCAACACGGTACCGCACCTGGTGCGGATCGTAGAGTAAGAGCAAAAACAGATCCTTCGCTGCGCTCAGGATGACAAATCTCTAGGGTTGCGGCGGAGCAAATAAAGCGAGTCGGTCGGGGCAAGCCTGACCGGCGTATAGCGAGGACATCATGAATCTTTCCAGTCTCAGGGCGCCGAAGAAGGCGAACCGGAACAAGAAGCGCGTGGGCCGTGGTATGGGCTCCGGACACGGTAAGACATCGACCCGTGGACACAAGGGACAGGGTTCCCGTTCGGGTTCGAGCCTGATGCGCGGTTTTGAAGGCGGCCAGATGCCGCTGCACCGCCGTCTGCCGAAGCGGGGCTTTACCAATATCTTCCGCACGGAATATACCGTTCTGAACCTGGATCGTCTGGCTGAGCTGGGCGAGACCGAGCTGACCATCGAGTTCTTTTCCGCCAAGGGCCTGCTCAAGAAGCACGAGGGCCTGCTCAAGATTCTTGGCAATGGCGAGTTGACTGCGGCGATCACCGTGCATGCACACAAATTCTCGAAATCCGCTCAGGAAAAGATCGAGAAGGCGGGCGGCAAGGCAATTCTGGTAGCGTAAGGTGAGAGGGCCTCGGCTAGAGGCCTGATTGGGAAACCTGAATCTTCATGTTTGAAAAATTCGCCAATATCTTCCGCATCCCCGACCTTCGTAAGCGGGTTCTGTTTACGCTGGCCATGCTTGCCGTTTACCGTCTTGGCGGTCACATTACTACTCCCGGTGTGAATACGGCGGCGCTGGAACAATTCTTTAATTCTCAAGCGGGCAGTTCGCTCGGTCTGATCGATATGTTCAGCGGAAACAACCTGCGTCGCCTCACTGTCTTTGCGCTGGGTATCATGCCGTACATTACGGCATCGATCATCTTTCAGCTGTTGACGGTGGTCTATGAGCCGCTGGCCCGTCTGCAGAAAGAGGGTGAGCTGGGACGCCGGAAGATTACGCAGTGGACGCGTTATCTGACCGTCGTGCTCGGCGTTGTGCAGTCGATGGCGATTGCGCTGACGCTTTCGCACGGTGCGGGCGGAATGCAGCTGGTGTTGAATCCCGGCCCGGGCTTCGTCGTTATGACGGTGCTTACATTAACCACCGGAACGGCTTTCATCATGTGGCTGGGCGAGCAGATTACCGAACGCGGCATCGGCAACGGCATGAGCCTGCTGATTTTTGCCGGCATTGTCGTCGGTCTGCCGCGCGGCATTCAGGAACTGGTCGAGACGGCGAAGTCGGAGAAGTTTGGCGCTTTTACTGTTCCCGCGCTCATTCTTCTGGTCGTGGCCATGATCGCCGTGGTTGCCTTCATCGTATTCGTCGAGCGCAGCGAACGCCGTATTCCGGTACAGTATGCCAAGCGGATCGTCGGACGCAGGCTGATGGGTGGACAGTCGACGCATCTTCCTCTTAAAGTCAACTCCGGTGGCGTGATGCCGGTTATCTTCGCGTCCTCCGTATTGTCGGCCCCGTTACTCTTTGCGAATGCTGGTTTTGTCCGCAATAGCACGTTTCTGACGAGGGCTTTTGATGCGTTGCATCTCGGCGAGCCCTGGTACGAGTTTCTTTACATCGTCGCTATCGTCTTCTTCGCATATTTCTATATCTCGATTGTCTTCCGCCCGGATGATATTGCAGACAATATGCGGAAGTATGGCGGCTTTATCCCGGGCATTCGCCCAGGCAAGCGTACGTCGGACTATATCAACGACATTCTGACGCGCATCACGCTGGTCGGCGCCCTGTACCTGATCGTGATTTCGATTGTCCCCACGCTTCTGATCAGCGGTATCCATCTGAACCACCTGTGGCTGATAGGCTCCTTCTTTGAGAGGCTGCCGCTTTGGGTGACAAACGGCCTTGGTTTCACTTTCTACTTCGGAGGCACGTCGCTGCTGATTGTCGTCGGCGTGGCGATGGATACGGTCAATCAGATTGAATCGCAGCTCATCATGCGGCACTATGAAGGCTTTTCGCCGCGCAGCGGACGCATCCGCGGAAGGCGGGCCTGGTAAGTGGCTGTTGCTTTGATTGAGAAACGGACTGAAGACGGGAAGACCATTCGCGTTACTCCCGGTCCGATTCTTCTTTTGGGCGCGCCGGGAGTCGGCAAAGGCACGCAGGCTAAGGAGATCGTCGCAGCCTGGGGGATTCCACAGATCTCGACCGGAGACATTCTGCGAGCCAATGTCTCGGGTGGTACGGAGCTGGGCAAAAAAGCCAAGGCCATTATGGACCGGGGCGAGCTGGTTTCCGACGATCTGGTCAATGACATGGTTGCCGATCGGCTGCGGCAGCCGGACACCGCTGGCGGTTACATCCTGGATGGTTTCCCGCGGACGCTGGGCCAGGCTGAATGGCTGGATTCCTGTCTGGCGGCGCAGGCGGGAAGCCTTCCGGTCGTTGCTGTCAGCATTAAAGTAGGGTATACTCAATTACTGCGTCGTATAACCGGCAGGCGCACCTGTCCAGTCTGCAAGAGCACTTATAACATCTACTTGCAGCCGCCGAAGGTCGATGAAAAGTGTGATCTCGACGGTACGCCGTTGACGCGGCGCTCAGACGACACGGAAGAAGTTTTTGAGGAGCGGATGCGGACGTATGAGTCGCTGACAGCTCCGGTCGTGGAGCATTACCGTGCTCTGGGACGGTTTGAGGAAGTGGACGGAGAACAGCCGGTGGACGCAGTTGCAGCCGCAGTGATGGCTGCTGTTCTGCGTTTGAGGGGATAACCGGCTGATGGCGATCATGATTAAAACGCCGCAGGAAGTAGAGAAGATGCGGCGCAGCGGAGCGGTGGTTCGCGAGATCCTGGATTATGTGCGCGACTTTGTGAAACCGGGCGCGACGACCATGGATCTTGAAAATGCGGCCGCAGCCAAGATCGCCGAGCTGGGAGCGACGCCGGCATTCAAGGGTTATCACGGATATCCTGCGGTGCTGTGTACGTCGGTGAACAGTGAGGTAGTGCACGGCATTCCATCGGCGAACCGTGTGCTGCGCGAAGGCGATATCGTCTCGATCGACACGGGCGTAATTATCGATGGGTTCTACGGGGACTCGGCGATCACCGTGCCGGTAGGCGAAAAGATTGCACCGAAAGTGCAGCGTCTTCTGGAAGTGACGAAGGCATCGCTCGAAAGCGGCATCCGAGCGGTAAAGCCGGGTGCGTTCCTGGGCGATATCGGCGCAGCGGTGCAGGAAGTGGTGGAAGCCGACGGCTTCAGCGTGGTACGGGAGTTTGTCGGGCACGGCATTGGCACGCGACTGCATGAAGATCCGCAGGTTCCGAATTATGGGCGCCGTGGACAGGGTTTGAAGCTGCGGGAAGGTATGGTTCTCTGCATCGAGCCGATGGTGAACTCGGGTAAGCCTGGTGTGCAGGTGTTGAGCGATGGCTGGACTGCGGTGACGGAAGACGGAAGTTTGAGCGCGCATTTTGAGCACACGGTGGCGGTTACAGCCGACGGTGCCGTCGTCTTAACGCAGTAAGTTCTGCGGTTTTGACGCAATAAGCTTTGAGGCGAAAGCCTGCGGAAGGCAGGCGGAATCGGGATACGGATTGTCGAAGGAAGACGCGATTGAGGTAATGGCAACGGTCCTTGAGACGTTGCCGAACGCCATGTTCAAAGTAGAGCTTGAGAATAAGCACGAGGTGCTGGCGCATGTCTCAGGCCGCATGCGAAAGAATTTTATTCGCATTCTCCCGGGAGACCGGGTCGCGGTGGAACTTAGCCCGTACGATTTGACCCGCGGGCGCATCGTTTACCGCTACAAGTAGTAAGAAGGATTGGGGAGCAGTCAATAAAGGTTCGTGCATCGGTAAAGAAGATTTGTGACAAGTGCAAGATCATTCACCGCAATGGTGTGGTACGCGTGATCTGCGAGATTTCGAAGCATAAGCAGCGCCAGGGCTAAGCTCTGACGTCTGATCCGGACAGGTGAGAATCTGAAAGCGGTGGGGCTAGTTAGCCAGGAAAGGCTTGCGATGAACCCCAAGATTCACATGAAAAGCCTGTCAGAAACGCTGTTCTGAATTCGGAACAGCTTAACCGTTCCGGGTGGTGAAACTACTCGGAGCACTTAGAGAAGGACAAGCATGGCACGTATTGCTGGCGTCGATCTGCCCCGCAACAAGCAGGCACGGATCGGGCTCACTTACATCTACGGGATCGGCAACCCGCGTGCGCTGCGCATCCTTGGAGCTGCGAACGTTGATCCGTTCATAAAGATCCAGGATCTCGGCGAAGACGAGGTAAACCGCATCCGCCAGGTGATCGAGGAAGAAGGCCAGGTCGAAGGAGATCTGCGCAAGGACGTCTCGATGCACATTAAGCGTCTTATCGACATTCAGTCCTATCGTGGACTGCGGCACCGTCGTGGTCTCCCCACCCGTGGCCAGCGCACGCACACCAACGCGCGCACCCGCAAGGGACCGCGTAAGGGCACGATTGCAGGCAAGAAGAAAGCGACGGCGAAGACCTAATGGCAAAAGCACAGGGCTCCGGAAAAGCCGCCTCCAAGAACAAGAAGTTCAAGAAGCGCGAACGCAAGAATGTACCGTACGGTCTGGTCTACATTCAGGCTTCGTTCAACAACACCATCGTGACGATCACCGACGGTCAGGGCAACACGATCAGCTGGAAGAGTTCGGGTTCGCTCGGCTTCCGCGGGTCGCGTAAGGGCACCCCGTTCGCAGCGCAGCAGGCAGCGATCAACGCCGCCAACCAGGCGCGCGATCATGGTTTGCGTTCGGTCGATGTCCGCGTCGCCGGTCCCGGATCGGGCCGCGAATCCGCGGTACGTGCGCTGGCAGCGGCTGGTATCGAAGTCCGCTCCATCCGCGACGTCACCCCGATTCCGCACAACGGCTGCCGTCCGCCGAAGCGCCGCAGAGTGTAAGTTCGCCCTTCACCGTGCAGGCAATGGTCTGCACGGTGAAAATGCGGTAAAATTAAAAGGTTTGGATTGGGACGAAGCGCATGCCAGCGCGTAAACCAATCGGCCCCTGAGTCTTAGGAGAAGAGAATTGGCACGTTATACAGGACCCGTCTGTCGTCTTTGCCGCCGCGAAGGCACCAAGCTTTTTCTGAAGGGCACGAAGTGCTTCTCAGACAAGTGCGCGATTGAAAAGCGCAATTTCGCCCCCGGCCAGCATGGCCGCGACCGCAAGGCGAAGATCGTGGGCTACGGCCTGCAGCTTCGTGAAAAGCAGAAGGCGAAGCGCATTTACTTCACTCTTGAAGGTCAGTTCCGCGATTACTACGAGAAGGCATCGCGCGCACAGGGTGTTACCGGTCAGCGCCTGATCCAGCTGCTTGAATGCCGCCTGGACAACGTTGCCTACCGTCTCGGCTTTGCCACGTCGCGTCGTCTGGCCCGCCAGATTGTTCGCCACGGGCACGTGGAAGTCAATGGCCGCAAGGTGAACATTCCTTCGTTCCAGGTAAGCGTGGGCGATGAGGTCAAGATTCGTCCCAACAGCCAGAAGTTGACGGTCCTGGAGACTTCACGTGAGTTCGCGAGCCACCAGCCGGCTCCCGGCTGGCTCTCGGTAGATCCTGCGAACCTGTCTGGCAAGGTATTGGCGCTGCCGAAGCGTGAAGACGTGAACCTGCCAGTCAACGAGCAGCTGATCGTCGAACTTTACAGCAAGTAATTGCTGCATGCAAAACTCCTCTGCTGGCCGTCCTATTCTAGCGGCCGCAGAGGGGATGAATGTCGGCGAGACAGGCAGCTGTCGAGATTCTTTCCCTTCGCAACGCTCAGGGGCAGAATGACGAGGCTATGTTGAGAAAAAAGACATAGCCACTGAACAAGATTTTCGAGCCATTGGCTCGAAAGATGTACGCCGCAGCAATGCGGTAAAACTTAATTCAACGGAGAGAGAACAGACGCAGACGCTGCAGAATGCTTCGCGGCCCTGGGTCAGGAGATGAGTCGATATGCTTTGGAGAGGATTTCAAAAGCCGAAACGGTTGGCGGTCGATAACGAAACGCTGACTGAGAAGTATGGGAAGTTCAGCGCTCAGCCCTTTGAGCGCGGCTTCGGAACAACCATTGGCAATGCGCTGCGCCGTACGCTGCTTTCGTCGATCGAAGGCGCGGCTGTGACCGCAGTCAAGATCGAAGGCGTGCTGCACGAGTTCCAGTCGATCACTGGAGTCGTGGAAGACGCGACCGACATCATCCTGAACTTGAAGCAGATTCCCTTCAAGTTGAATGGTGAGGGCCCGAAGGCGCTTTATCTGCGCGCGGAGACGCCCGGTGTCGTGACTTCAGGCATGATCGAAGCCGATGGCGACGTGGAAATTCTCGACAAGGACATCTATATCGCAACCGTCAGCGAAGGCGGCAAGCTGGACATGGAAATGCGCTTGAAGCGCGGCCGTGG
>JAATFH010000485.1 GCA_015655315.1 Terriglobales bacterium | reverse complement strand
GCAAGGGTATGCGGCGTCTTGATCGGCTTGCCCGCCTTGATAAGCACGTTGGGGACCTTGGGATTCGCCGCATCCACAGACACAACCTTTGCCGTGCCCACGGCGGTACGCTCGTCGCCGGTGTGGTAGATCACCAGCTTTTCGCCCGGCTTCATACTGCGAAGGAATTTCACCGCTGCAGGATTTGTGACCCCATCCCATATGGTTTCATCATCGCGTTCGAGGTTGCTGAACGAATACACAGTTGGCTCAGTCTTCAGCAGGTAAGGCATTGGCTTCCTCCTCCGGCTCCGGCTCTGCGACCGGAGGCTGTTCTCCCAGATATCCTGCGGTATTTAACAGTGGCCGCTCCATCGCCCGTACCCACTCGGTCATCTGCCCCGGAGCGCGCCCCTGCCCTTCGGCACGCGCAAATTCACTGCGCATCGTCTGCATCTTGGCGTCGAGATCATCGAGGTAATGCAGCAAGAGCGCCTCGGGAATCATGGGCAGCTTGGGTGAGCCGAATTCGTATTTACCGTGGTGACTCAGGATGATATGTTCCACCAGCACGCGAAGATTGTCCGGGAAATCTGGCAGATTGGCCAGCTTTTTCTCGACCATGGCGACGCCGATAGAAATATGGCCAAGGAGTTGCCCTTCCAGCGTGTAGTCAAAGCTGGTCCCCCAGCGCAGCTCATGCAATTTGCCGATATCGTGGAGAACCACGCCGGTCAGCAGCAGGTCGCGATTGATTTCGGGATAATGCCGCGCCGCCAGATCGCCGATGCCGAGCAGCGAAACAATATGCTCCAGCAAGCCGCCGATCCAGGCATGATGCATGCTCTTGGCGGCGGGAGCGCTTTTAAGCGCGGCAGAAATTTCCGGATCATCGAGAAATGCCCGCAACAGGGCCTGCAGGTAGGGGTTGGTGAAGCTGGCGACGTAGCCGTTCAGCTCCGCCCACAATTCCTCAATATCGCGCGAGGTCTTGGGAACGAAGTCTCCGAGGTCATACTCCTCGGGGGTGGCTTTGCGAATTTTATCGAGTGTCAGCTGCAGCCGGTCCTGGTACCGTGAAACCTGCCCGCGCGCCTTGACGACGTCTCCAGCCTCAAACTCCTGGGCGTCGACTATCTCCCACATGCGGCACTCAATCTGGCCGGTGCAGTCGCCGAGCGTCAGGGCAAAATAGGGCGCGCCGTCTTTTCGGCTGCGCACCTGTTTCATGGTGACAGCGAAAAAGCCTGTCACCGCCTGATTTTCAAACTTTCCTAAATCCGCAATGGACAGGTCTTTCATTCGCTTTCGCCCGGGCGCACTTACTGCTGCGGTACTGGAGCACCCGGCGTCGCAGCAGGAGCAGAGGGCGTCTGGTCAACAGGCGCGGTATTTGGAGCCGGCTGCTGATCCGTCTCGGGCTTTTCCTTGGCCTTGTCGGAAAGACGGGTCTTCTCTGTCGGCTTCGGACCCTTCTTCGGTTTTAAGGTATCGCCGTTCAGACCCAGTGGGGTGGACTGTTCCTGACGGGTTGCCAGCTCATCCTGACTCTCTGGAGCGGGAGCAAATGGATCTGTCTTATCCTTGCTCTTCTTCTGCTTCGGCTCCTTCGCACGAGCGGCGAATCTCGTCTTTTCCTGTTTCTCCTCGACCTGCTGGTTCTCTACAGTGCCATCAGGGCCTACGACCTGCATATTCTGCGGAACGCTATTGGTCGCGACCTGGGCACTGCCAGTATCCGGGCTTGCACCCGCATCCTCGGTCTTGGTGGGAGCGGACGGTAGCGTTTCACGTGGCGCCTGGCCGAAACGAATCTTTTCCTTTTTACCCGGCTTCTCGACACCCGCAACCTGCGTGTTCTTCGTGGCCGTTTTAGCTGCCGGGGCTGGGGCAGGGGCAGGGGCGGCTGACGGTGTTGCCGTCGCCGTTTCTGTTGCTGCCGGGGTCTGCGCCGCGCTGCCTTGCGGCACATCGGCCAGAGAAGGCACGTTGGCTGGTGTAGGCGCACTGGCTGTTTCCGTCGCAGGCGCTGTCTTCGTCGCCTTCTGGCGAAAACGCGTCCGCTCTACATGCTTTTTCTTCTTCCCCGTCGGAGGCGCATAGGCGCTGTACGTAGGCCTGGTTTCGTTGGGGCTTGCGCCTGAGTCCTCGTATCCCTGCTTGAGTTCGACGTACGATTCCTCCCGCAGCCTGGTCAGATATTGACGCAGCGCGGGAGCCATCTTCTGGCTGTAGAGGGCGTCCTCCACCTGTGGCTCGACATCTTTCAGAGGCCGCACGCCGCCGGGTGTATGTTCGATGACTTTGAGAATGACGAAACCCTGCTTGGTGCGGATCGGCTGCGTGTACTCGCCCGGCTTCAGGATGAAGGTCTGATCTTCGAGAACCTTGGCCAGCTGTCCGCGGCGAAAATCACCCAGCTCACCGCCCTGTGCTGCTGTCGGTCCACCCGATTCGGTCTTGGCCAACTGCGCAAAGTCCGAGCCCGATTTTAATTTTGCGACGATATCGTCGGCCTTCTTCTGCGCGGCTTCCACCTGGGCAGCATCGTCCGCATTCGCTGTCGGCACCAGAATCTCGCTGAGCTTTACCTGCTCAGGGGTGTCAAATTCAGCTTTATGAGCATCGTAGAACTTCTGCACGTCGATCTGGCTGAGGTTCAGGTGTCTTCCCACTTCGTCGCGGATCACCGAAGACGAGACGATGCCGTCTTTGATGTGCTGCTTAAAATCCTCGTAAGAAACGCCCTGCGACTCTGCCGCCTTTTGCAGGTCTTCCAGGCTGTCCAAATGGTTCTGCTTACGGATATCGTCGAGGCGCTTGACCGTCTCCGTCTCGCCCGTGATTCCCAGGTCTTTACCCTTGGAAAGCAGTAACTGCTGGTCGATCAGGTCGCGCAGCAGATCATGTCGCGCCTCAAAAAGCTGATGTTGCGACCACCCTTGCTGCTGGGCCTGCGAGGCCAGCTCCTGATCGGCGCGCTGATAATCCGATTTGTTGATGACCTGATCGTTGACGCGCGCCACGATCTCTTCGACCACCGTGCCCTGGTACGGCGACGGATTGGCCGCAGCTGGCGTTTTGGCAGAGGTCTGGCCGAGGGCTGAAATTGCCAGGAAGGCGATGCCCGCAGCGAACGCGGCCGGGAAGGGTAAGGATCGATAAATCATGTGTATACGTCTCAACTTGTGCGCGAGCTGCGATTTCGGGGTGTGTTCCTCAACCGTTCAGATTGCGCTTCCGCCATTCTAAACACTCCGGGGAGGCGAATGCGAATCGAACTGAATGAATGACGGCCCGATTTTGCAAATGGGTAGCAAAAATGCGCTGGCCCGGGAATTGTTTACCCGTCCAGCTTGCTATACTTTCCACAAGGATTGCTCAGAGGGTCCTCGCAATCATGCCTTCCCGCACTCGACGCACTGTCTTCACATTAGTAGTCTTTTTTTCCGCCTGCGGTCTTGCAGGCATGATTGTCAGCCAGAAAGTCGGCGCGCAATCCAGCACGGACGAGTCGCAATTTCGCGACAGCCTCAAATCGTTCACCAGCGTCTATGACATGGTGGCGCAGAACTATGCCGAACCGTTGAGCGGAGATAAGCCGGACAAGGCGATCTACGACGGCGCAATTCCGGGCATGCTGCGCGTACTCGATCCCCACTCGAATTTTTACGATCCGAAAGCCTACGCGAAAATGCGCGAGGACCAGCACGGCAAGTACTACGGCGTGGGCATGACCATCCAGCCGCAGAGTGTCGGCGGCACGCAGCGCATCGTCGTGCTCTACCCTTACGAGGGAACACCCTCGTATAAGGCTGGCGTCCGGCCCGGCGACGTCATCGTTTCCGTCGATGGCAAAACGACCGACAGCCTCAATTCAGAAGAGGTGGCGAACATGCTGAAAGGCCCCAAGGGCACGCATGTTCACCTGACCGTTTCTCGCGAAGGCGCTGCGGCCCCCCTGACTTTCGATCTGGTTCGGGACGAGATTCCACACCCGAGCATCGATCTCAAGGAAGAGATTCGCCCCGGCATTGGCTACATCCACATCACGCAGTTCCAGGAAGCGACCGGACGCGAAGTGGCGGACGCCCTCGACGGCTTTGGCCCGGACATGAAGGGCCTCATCCTTGACCTGCGCGGAAATCCGGGCGGCCTGCTTACCGAAGCGGTGTCCACCTGCGACAAATTCCTCAAAAAGGGTCAGGTCATCGTTTCCCAGCGTGGACGCGCCTTCCCTGAGCAGACGTACCACGCCATGCACGGCAATGGCGGCAAGCTCTACCCGATAGTCATTCTGGTGAACCACGGTACGGCATCGGCAGCGGAGATCGTCAGCGGCGCATTGCAGGACCATGACCGTGCGATCGTCGTAGGCGAGACCACCTTCGGCAAGGGCCTGGTGCAGACGGTCTATCAGCTTTCGGATAACACGGGCCTTGCGCTTACGACCTATCACTATTACACGCCCAGCGGACGACTGATCCAGCGCAATTACAGCGGCGTCTCCCTCTACGACTACTACTACAACCACGATCAGCCGCAGGACACGAAAGACCGCGAAGTCAAGCTGACTGATTCCGGACGCACTGTCTACGGCGGCGGCGGCAT
>JAATFH010000047.1 GCA_015655315.1 Terriglobales bacterium | reverse complement strand
GATGATGATCGAGAACACATCGGAGTCGTCAATCAGTCCCTGCTTGATGTTGTGCCAGTTCGCTCCGCCATCCGTCGTCTTCCAGGGCAGATGCCACGTCCCCGCGTAAATCGTCTTGGGATCGTTAGGGTCGATCGCAATCGACTCGACTTCACGGATTTCACCGCTCTCCGGAGGGCTGATTTCACTCCAGTGGAGGCCCTTGTCTTCACTGCGATAAACGCCCTTCAGTGTTCCGGCCACCAGTATTTTGGGGTTGGAATAGGACTGTGCCAGTGCCCGCACGGATTGACCTTCCATATTCGCGCTCGCCGTCCATGTCGTGCCCCCGTCATGACTGACGTAGATGCCGCCTGCCGGACGGTCTACCTGCCATACTCCGGCAAAGAGCGTCTTTGCATCGGAAGAATCGACAACAAGGCTGTCGACTACCAGATCATCGGCTTTGCCCAGTTTTGCCAGCCTCTTCCAGCTGCCGCCACCATCCGTCGACTGATAAATCCAGCTTGTCGTCGTTCCCAGATAGAGATGTTGCGGGTTTCCCGGGTCCACGGCAAAATTTCGCGCGTCACCGCCATTCGGACCCACGGGTATCCAATTAGAGACTCCGCTTTGCGCCGCTAGATTAGAGATTCCAAGAAGGCTTACGCCAAGGAGAAAAAACTGCAATAACTTACGTTTCATAGTTCCCTGATTAACAATCTACCTGTTTCTGACATACACCCGCCAGCATTCGTTTCTTTATTCGATGACATATTCACCTAAAAAGTTAAGGGCCAGCCGGAAAATCCGGCTGGCCCTTTTGGTTTCAGTGCATTTACACCATCGAACTACGACTTCCTGTGATGGCGAGGTTTCGCACCCAGTGCCTTGCGGGGCTGTGCCTTCACTGAGGACTCATCGACTGCAGTCGTACCAGATACGTCTGTGTCGAAGCTGGCACCGGCTGGGACGAGGTAGTTTTCAACTTCCTGCGCTCCTGCTGTGCCTGTACGGACCTGGATACGGCTGGCATCAATGCCCTTCTCCTTCACCAGGTAGTCCTTCGTGTTGACCGCACGCTGCGCTGCCAGGTTCGCTGCCACTGCCGCATGCTTTCTGCCCTTCTTCGGCGGATTCTGCTCATCTGCCGTTGCGTTGCCGACCACCACCACGGATGCATCGGAAGAACGCTGCGCGTTGAGCGCTACGTCATCGAGGCAGGCCTTGGCTTCGTTGTCGACGCGAGCCGGACGACGTTTGTCGCGGCTGAACGTGATCGAGCAGAGGGTTGAGGTCTTCGGCGCTGGAGCTGCCGGAGCATTGACCGAGACCGAGCAAGTGCCGGAAGCAGTCTGCCCCTTATCATCGGAGACATTGGCCGTCACCGTGACCGAGCCCGCCGGCGCACCAGCCGTGGACAGGGTTGCGGTGTTGCCCGTGCCGCTGATTGAACCAGCCGAGGCGGTGTAGCTATAGGTCAGCGGACGATTCTGCGGGCTGACGCCGGTTGCAGTGATCGTGGCGCTGTCGCCGGGGTTCACGCTCGACGGATTGACCGAGCAGCTTACCGTTGGCGGTTCATACTGTTTTACGGTGAAGTTCGCGGTGCAATCTGCGAACTGGCCGGGCTTCTGGCCTTCGCTCACGTGACCGGTCACCGTGTAACTGGCGGGCTGTAAGCCAGTTGTGTCCACATTTGCCGTTGCCGTATCGCCCTTTACCGTCACACCCTGACCGGACCAGCTATAGGTCGCAGTCTTCTTCGGGTTCAGGTTGGTCGCGGTTCCGGTAACGGTGATGGGATCACCCGGATAAACGGTCGCCGGATTGGCCGAGCAGGAGTACTGGACTGGAGGCGGCGGAACGATGTTGCCGAACTTCCAGACGATACCGGTGCTCAGACGTGCAGCGTCGATATTTGCGCGGCCACCACTAATGGGGATCGGGCCAAAATTCGCGTGAATGTATTCGTAGTCGGCCTGGAAGAGCCGCAATGCCAGATGATGGTTCCAGAACGGCAGGTCATAATCCAAACCGCCGCCCACCGTCAGAGCTGGACCCCATGTATCTCTGTGGAAGACAAAAGGCTCTTCATTTGGGCCACCTACCCTTGCCGCACCTGCAAGAGCGTGGACAAATGGCGTAATTCCTTCAGAGGTGGGATAACGGAAAATCGGTCCGCCCTGAATGGTATAAAAGCCATCGTTGTTTCCATCGGGATGAGCGCCAAACTCTACTTGGCCCCCGAAATAGCGGTTGAAGTAGTAAGCCACGCTGGCGATAGCACCGTAATCCACCGATGAATAGCGGGCACTGAATGTCGTTCCATCCAGCAACTGCGTATTTACGGTTCCATGCGGCGCGAAGTAGGAATATCCCGTAAATACGTCGATACGGGAAACTGGTTGTTCAGCCGGGGCAGCCGGCGCTGGAGTCGAAGTCTGCCCGAAAAGACTCGAAGCTCCGAGTCCTACGGCACATCCAACTAGCAGAATTCGGCTCACGGAACTTAACGGACGAGATTGCATGCGTCTATCCTCCGAAACCATACTTTGAAAAGTCACGACCAAAACTTATGAGACAGGCTCAAACGACAAGCCCAAGAACCCAAAGACAAAACTTCAGTAACGAAAAAACTGAGACGGTATAAAAAGCTACCACACGTTGCTTAGGTTAGAGCATAAATTCTTCAATGAGTTGCCTGAAAATAAATGCTTTGCTTGTCTCTGCACCTCCGCAGTTACCTTTACGCGGAATTGCAGACCCAAGGCAAAGAGAAGCCGGAGTATACCCTGAAAAAGCGATCGTTTCTAGTTTTTCCATGAACGACTCACTTTTCGGATGTGATTCATATCTAACTTATTGAATCATTTCAGTTATTGCAAGTTTAAAACCCGCTTCAAGCTGCCCCGCTCCCGCAGAATCTTCTCCTGCAGCAGGGTAATGGCGTAGATCAGCTGTTCAGGACGTGGTGGGCACCCGGGTACATAGACATCCACGGGGATTACCTGATTGACTCCCTGTACAAGCGCATAATTATTGAAAATGCCACCGGAAGTGGCACATGCGCCCATGGAAATGACCCATTTCGGTTCGGGCATCTGCTCGTAAAGACGCTGGATTACCGGAGCCATTTTCTGCGAAACACGGCCCGCAATGACCATTAAATCCGACTGACGCGGCGAGGGCCGAAAAACTTCTGCGCCGAAACGTGCGACATCGAATCGCGACGCTCCCATCGACATCATTTCGATGGCGCAGCAGGCCAGGCCAAAGGTCATGGGCCACACCGAGCTCTTGCGAATCCAGTTGATGGCTGAATCCAGCGAGGTAAGGAAAATACCATCCGGCTGATCGTAGCCATAGCTGACCTCCCGCAGTTTCTCGCGGTTCTTTCCACTGCTCTCCAAAGAACCAAACAAATACCGGTCGCCCGCCAATTCGCTCATGCCTCTACTATAACGCCGTGCGGCCTTAAATCTGAATGGATTACGGTCGCTTTTTGCGTAAGACACGGAATTTTTTCTTCTTCCTTGTGTTCTTAGTCGTGTTCTTAAATTGTTCTGTTCTTCGCCGCAAAATGCTGTTTGCGATTTTCACGAAATATGTAAAAGTAACTGCAACACATTCAGGAAATTCCCAAGGGCATATTCGCGGTTTCTACATGCCCTGCAACTGCTTATCGTTATGCATTCATTTGATTTTTTGCCGGCGCAAAGCCGGCTGGAATTGGTCTATTTCAAAGCAAGCCAGATGGAGTGATATGCACCCTCGTATTGTGAAGCTGCTTTTGGCATTGGCATTTTGTACCGGCAGTCTCTTCCCTGCCTCCGCGCAAACAGCAGCCACCGCCGACCAGATCGCGAAGCTCCAGACCCAGGTCGCCGCAGCGCAATCCTCTGCAGACAACGCATGGATGCTCGTCTGCTCAGCGCTTGTGCTGATGATGACCGGGCCCGGACTCGCGCTCTTTTACGGCGGCCTCGTACGCAAGAAGAATGTGCTGGCCACGATGATGCAGAGCTTCGCCATGATGGCCATCGTTACCGTGCTGTGGGCTCTCGTCACTTACAGCCTTGCGTTCGACTCCGGCACCAGCTTCATCGGCGGGTTGCATCACATGTTTCTGCGCGGCGTCGGTCTAGCGCCCGATCCCGATTATGCGGCCACAATACCGCTGCAGACCTTTATGGTCTACCAGCTGATGTTCGCCATCATCACGCCCGCTCTGGTAACGGGCGCGTTCGCCGAACGCATGAAGTTCAGCGCCATGGCCCTCTTTCTTGTTCTCTGGTCGATCGTCGTGTACTCGCCCATGGCGCACATGGTCTGGGGTAAGGGCGGATTGCTCAACGCCGCACTCGGCGGCCGCTTCCCGACTCTCGACTTCGCGGGCGGCACCGTCGTTCACGTGACTTCCGGCGTCTCCGCGCTTGTCTGCGCACTCTACCTTGGAAAACGCGTCGGCTATCCCAAAGAGGCCATGCCGCCGCATTCCGTCGTGTTGAGTTTCATCGGCGCCTGCCTGCTCTGGGTTGGCTGGTTCGGATTCAACGCAGGCAGCGCCCTGGGTTCCGGAACACTCGCCACCAGCGCCTTTGTCAACACGCATTTTGGAGCCGCGGGCGCGGCACTCAGCTGGATGCTGGCCGAATGGATTCGCAATGGCAAGCCCAGCGCTCTCGGCGGCATTTCAGGTGCGGTCGCCGGACTTGTCGCCATCACACCGGCTGCCGGTTTCGTGTAGCCCATGTCGGCCATTATCATCGGCCTTCTCGCCGGAATCTTCTGCTACTTCATGGTGATCAAGGTCAAGAACTGGTTTGGCTATGACGACTCGCTCGATGCCTTCGGCGTGCACGGCGCAGGAGGCACACTCGGCGCAATCCTCACCGGAATCTTCGCCTCAAGTGCCATCAACCCCATCTTCAAAGATGCGAAAGGCAATCCGCTGCCCTCGGGGGCCGTGGACGGCAACTGGCATCAGGTGCTGAATCAGTTTGTCGGCATTGCTCTCGCCTGGGTCATCTCGATTGTCGGTACCCTGATTTTGCTGAAGCTGGTCGATCTTACCGTGGGCCTGCGCGTTTCCCGCGAAGATGAAGTGGAAGGTCTCGATCTGACACAGCATGGCGAAGAAGGGTACGATTTCGCCTCTTAACTGGACGCAACCTGTTACCCTGAAACACGTTGAGACGACACTATGCAGAAGATTGAAGCTGTGATTCAACCGTCGAAGCTGGATGCGGTAAAGGACGCCCTGCTGGAAGTGGGTATTGAGGGCATGACGATTCTGGAAGCGCGCGGTCACGGCCGCCAGAAGGGCCACACCGAGTTTTATCGGGGCCGCGAATACACAGTCGACTTGCTCCCGAAAATCAAGCTCGAAATGGTCGTACCCGATGAGCTGGTTGAGAAAGCCGTACAGGCCATTCTTTCCTCAGCGCGCAGCGGCAAGATCGGCGACGGCAAAATTTTCATCTCGAAGATCGACGAAGCCATCCGCATTCGCAATGATGAGCGCGGACCTTCAGCACTGTGAAGGACTTATAAAAGCTTTGTCGAAGCATTTTGCATCCATGGTTTGACGGAGTGTGCGATTTTCGACTGCGCACTCCATCCAACACGAAACGGGGCATTAGACCCTGAAGGGCTGGTTCCACCTTGCACGCAGGGACTGGTCATCACCTCCTGTAACACCTGAGTCCGATGACGCCAGAGTCGCTATCACTTCCGCGAATGCGGGATTCGTATCAAAAAGACACAGCCGACCTGCGTCTTACCTTTGAACGCTCCGGAGACGGCTCGGCGTCCATCCGCCGCCGCTCCACGCTGGTCGATAAAGTCGTCCGTCAACTCTGGAACGAACTCGCCGAGAATCAGTCCGATCCGCCCAATATCGCAGTCGTCGCCACCGGCGGTTTCGGCCGCAAAGAACTCTTCCCTTACTCCGATGTCGATGTTCTGTTTCTCTGCGCCAATGACAGCGTGGAGCGCGATTACCACGACATCATCCGCACTTCCACGCAGGCCATGTGGGATATCGGACTGCGCGCCAGCCCTGCGAGCCGCACCTGGAAGGAATGCGACCATGTCGATCCCGACAATCTTGAGTTCCTGATCTCGCTCCTCGATCGCCGTTATTTGTGCGGGGATTACGCGCTTTACAAGCGCCTGGAAAACGACCTGCTGCCCTCGCTGGTCCTGCGCGAGTGGAATACCATCGTGCAGAATCTCTCCGAAATGGCGCGCGCACGTTACGCCAAGTACGGCAACACCATCTTTCATCTCGAACCGAATATCAAGGAATGTCCCGGCGGCCTGCGCGACTACCACCTTTCGCAGTGGCTGAGCCTGCTCTTTGCGCTGCAGGCACAAAAAGCATGGCCCAAGCCATCGACAAACAATTTCTACGCCGTCCACAACGACCTTGAATCAGCCTTCGACTTTCTTGCGGCGGCGCGATGTTTCCTGCACTACCGCTGCGGCCGCGATGACAACTCTC
>JAATFH010000087.1 GCA_015655315.1 Terriglobales bacterium | reverse complement strand
ACGTGAGTAGCCGGAGGTTTCAAATTCGGTGATTGAAGCAATCGTCAGTGGTGTCATGGGTGTTGAACCAGGCCATGGCGGCGGCGATTTTGCCGTCAGCACGATATCCAGGCTGCCCACAGATAACGACTATGACGCTTACGGGAGTGCCCATCTGGCACAACAAGATCGACATGACCCCTACAGACACATCTACAACGCGACTGAAAAACAACTCCGGACCAGCACTGCGTTGGCGCGCAGAATTTCCCGGAAGTTCAGCCCGTTTGATCGTCGACGGAAAAAGCGTTTCGGCGAAGCACTCCGTGACGACTGGGGGCGATGCCATCAGTTGGACGGACGTGACGATATCCCCAGGTGCTTTAGTCACGGTCAGCAAATAATGCCATTATGACGAGCACCAATCGACCTTTGACGCCTCAATCATAAGGTTGAGTTCCACGTCAGCCCCAGGGCGGTTGCGGATTACTACAAGATTCAGCGACGATTCCTTTCACTATCGCGTGGCGAAACCGAAAGCAATCTCTTCTTTGAATGCAGGATAACTTGAGCCGGAAAGATGTAACGGTGATCGGTGGCGGTCTGGCTGGCATGGCGGCATCGATTCACCTTGCCAGGGCGGGTCTGCAGGTCTTATGCGTTGATGCCAGTTCCGAAGACAATGCGCTGGTTGGCGAATCGCTGGATTGGTCCGCTCCCGATCTGTTGAGGATTTTGGGGCTGCCGATGGAGCGCTTGATCGCCGAAGAGATTGCTACCTATAAGCGACATCTTATTTTGAGTCTCGGCGATGGTTCCACCCAGGAATATGTTCCGTCAGAATGGTTGGGAAATTCTCCATGGAACGTCGAGTTGCGAACGCTGCACGTGGATCGCGCGCGGCTGAGAGTTGCGCTGCGCGAGATTGTGCTCAGCCATGGCGTTGTAATTCTTAGTGATAAGGCACTTGACGTGGAGCGGGACGGGAAAACGATTATCGCCCTGACGACTCTGAGTGGACAGCGAATCGATTCTCGCTGGTTCGTTGACGCTTCTGGTTTCGCAGCGAGTCTGCTATCTCGGGTGTTCAAGCTGCCAGTTTGCGAATATGGCCCAGGTAAAGTGGCCATTTGGAACTACTTCGACGTGCCCGACTCGATCGAAGGAACGACGCTGCATACCGATCGAAACAAGCCATCCTACATGGAATGGGTTTGGGAAATTCCCATCCATCCGAACACGATTAGCGTGGGATATGTTTCTCCAGGCGCCGCAGTCAAGGAAAAGCGTCAACAGGGAAAAACCGTCGACGACATCTATAGAGAGCAACTGAGCCGGATACCGCGCTTTGAGCCACTCCTGCAAGCGGCTAAAGAAAGTTTGCCGCTTGTAACATCTTTCCGCTGTCGAGTGCACGGAAAAGTCTCCGGACCCAACTGGCTGATAGTAGGGGAAGCCGCATCGATGGTGGATCCGATGACCTCCAATGGCGTGACTGCAGCGTTGCGGCATGCAGCGGAGGCCTCTCACCTGATTGCCAGGCATTTCCGCCGCGGACGATTGCCGGTTTTGGCCAGAGCATCGTACAACTGGCGCGTTCAGGAATTGGCAAAGTTCTTCAATAGCGGGATCGAGAAAATTATTTATGACTGGCCGATCAGAAACCGGATTGGAATTGTGACTGCTGGTGATGTCTATACCATTCCGGCATGGAGCATCAATGCTCTGTATTCACGGATACGTCCAAGTGGGCTTCTTTCTACCGGACTATTCAGCTTATTTCTTGCGTCGCTAAGAGCAAGTGCGTGGGTATTGGACTGGCTATGCAGGAATTTTCCTGGATCCGAGACCTCCCTCGAGGGTTCGACTTCATGACGCTCAACGGAGTTGCACAATGTATCTAGCCTGTTGCGGTTCCGGCGAGCCGATCCTCTTTATTCATGGCATGCCGACGAGCAGCCGCCTTTGGAGTGGGATCATCGAACGGCTCTGCGGCCGCTACACCTGCTTTGCTATTGATTTGCCGGGATTGGGTAAGACTCCCCGGGCGCGCTATGGACCAGACTATCTGCGGGATTTAGCAGAGCAGATTGAAACGCTGCGCATAAAACATAACATTGCGAAGTGGCACATCGTTGGGCATGACGCTGGCTCGGTGGTCGCTGTGCACTATGCCCGCTATTTCCAGCAGCACGTGGATTGCATGGCGTTGCTCTCCCCATCGCTTTTTCCGGAATTAAAGCCGTACTATCTGCTCGCGCCATTACGCAAACCGATATTGGGAGAAGTGCTCGCACCTCTGGTTCAGGCGGTCTTTTGGAAAATTGCCATGCGCTGCGCCCTTGGAGATGAAGAGAACGGCGATGAAATCGTGGAAGACTTCCACGCGCCGTTTTCGGGCCTGGCCGGGCCCTGGCAATTTATGAACGTGATGCGGTGGGGCAAGCCAGCACAACTTCTTGCGGATGTGCCGGAGTTTCTCCCGCATCTGCGTATGCCTACGCTCATCTTTCATGGCTCTCGCGACGCGGCCATTCCAGAGGCATTTGCCCTCAGAGCAACTTCGTTAATCCCGAACTCAAGCATGCTGACGCTCGATTCAGGACACTTTATTCCTCTTCATCAGCCGGAATTAGTCGCCACGAATCTCGCCCGGTTTTTCGGCAGCCAGTCAACACAGAATACCGCAATGATGCCCGCTTAACAAAGGGCAAAGGCTTATCGCGATTGAGAAATCGCCAGTAGTTATTGGCGGAAGTGCGTGTGAGTCGAACACACCGTCGCCCGTTAAGAACGACCACCGGTTTTGAAGACCGGGAGGATCACCGGAGCCTAGGCACTTCCTACATGCGGTAGCGTGCAGCGCAGCTGCGTTGCTGTGCAGGTATCATTTTATCTGACAAGACAAGGATGGAATGCTGCATGAGCGATACTGTAACTGTAAGACTGACACAACAGGTCAAGGCCGGTGGCTGCGCAAGCAAACTCGCGCCCGGTTCACTGGCCGCAGTGCTGTCGAGGCTTCCAAAGCAGAGCGATCCGAACCTGCTGGTTGGCTTCGATACCTCGGATGATGCAGGCATCTATCGGATTGCGCCTGACCTCGCACTCGTCCAGACTGTTGACTTTTTTACGCCATTGGTAGACGACCCTTTTACCTTCGGCCAGATTGCCGCTACGAACGCACTAAGCGACGTCTATGCCATGGGAGGCCGGCCGGTGACGGCTCTCTCGATCGTGTGCTTTCCGCAGGACGGGGATCTGGACGTTCTCGAACAGATCATGCGTGGCGGTATGACGAAAATAAGCGAGGCCGGCTGCGTCGTAGTGGGCGGGCACAGCGTTCGCGACACTGAGATCAAATTCGGATATGCCGTTACCGGCCTCATTCATCCTGACCGCGTATTTACAAATACGGGTGCTGTCGCGGGTGATGCGCTGATCCTCACAAAGCCCATCGGCACCGGGGTGATTACAACGGCATTGAAGCGCGGGATTGCGCAACCGGAATGGGTGGCGAATGCGATACGATCTATGACCACCCTCAACCGCACGGCATCGGAGATTGTTACAGGCGCGAGTGGTGTCCACGCAATGACCGACGTTACGGGTTTCGGTTTAATGGGGCATGGCCGCGAACTCGCACTGGGCAGCGGTGCGACGATTGAGATCGTGGTGGACAAGGTGCCGCGCATCGAAGGTGCGCTCGATGCCATTCACCTCGACGCTATTCCCGCCGGACTCTTAGCGAATCGTGACTTTGCAGAGTGCGTCAGCGCAGATGCGCCCGGCTCTCAGATTCCCGATGATTTACGTAGCTTGCTCTATGATCCTCAAACCGCAGGCGGTCTGTTGATCTCAGTTGCGCCGGAGAATGCAGACGCACTACTCGGCTCGCTGCGCAGCGCAGGCCTGGACGCGGCCAGGATCGGCTCCGTTCTCGGCTCCTATACTGCGGGACAAGGTACACCGGCCATCGTCTTGCGGTAGCGGCAAATGATCGAAGTCAATACACTTCTACTAACAGTGATCGGTCCATGAAAAGCAGCGAGAACACGACCAGCGATCCGGAGCTACGCAGCCTGTACAGTTCGCTGCCCTCGCTCAATGATCTCCTGCTCAATGCAGACTTCGCCACAATCCTTCAGGTTGAGTCTCACAGCACGGTGGTCCGTTCCACGCGAGCCGTGCTTCTCCGTGTCAAGCAGGAGATAGCCGAGGGACGGTACACGCATGCCAGTCTGAAGAACTTTCTCGCTGAACTCCATCTCGCGGTTGCTGACGAGATCAACCAGCGCAAGCGTTACTCGCTGCGACGCGTCATCAACGCGACCGGCGTCATACTGCATACGAATTTAGGACGAGCTCCTCTTAGCGCCTCTGCGATCGAGCACATTGTCGAAATTGCCGCAGGCTACTCTAACCTCGAATTCGATCTCGAAACCGGCGAACGGAACCGCCGGGACGTTCACGCGAAGGAACTCCTTCTGCGGCTTCTCAGCATCAGAGCCGGCACGATCGATGAAAATTCTGCGGCCGCGCCGAGAGCTGCTGTGGTCGTAAATAACTGTGCGGCTGCTACCTTTCTCGCGCTCAACTCTCTGGCCGAGGGTACCGATGTTATCGTCTCTCGCGGAGAACTCGTCGAAATCGGCGGCGGTTTCCGCATTCCCGAGATCCTTGCCAAGTCTGGCGCACATTTGCGTGAAGTGGGTACGACGAACCGGACCCGCCTCGCCGACTATGAAGCCGCCATCTCCGCTGAGACGGGTCTTATTCTCCGCGTCCACCAGTCCAACTTCAGCATCGAGGGCTTCACAGAAAGGCCTGCTCTGCAGGATCTCGTCGCCTTGGGGAAGCGCAGAAATATTCCCGTATTCAACGACCAGGGGACGGGCCTTATTTCCTCTTTAGAAGGCCTGGGAGTTCAAGCAGAGCCGACGCTTCTGGACAGTTTCCGGCTGGGCGTCGATCTGATCGCCGCGAGCGGAGACAAGTTGCTTGGCGGACCGCAGTGCGGCCTCCTTCTTGGCAGAATCGATCTGATTGACCGCATTCGCAAAAATCCTCTGATGCGAACATTCCGCGTCGACAAGCTCACCTACGCAGCGCTCGAAGCAACGCTCATGGATTACGTGTCAGAGAAGGCAGATTCCATTCCGATCTTTACCATGCTCCATGCATCTCCGCTGGAAATTCTCAGGCGATGCGAATGGGTTGCCAGTCAAGTGCGCTCTGGCGACCTCTTCGCAGAAGCAGTTCCAGTGCTCAGTCTCATCGGTGGTGGAACTGCGCCAGCGGCTCGTCTGCAAAGCTCAGCTGTATCTCTGCGCCATGCAACGCTGCAACCTCAAGCATTGTTGCGTGCGCTGCGACAGGTTGAACCAGCCGTGATTGGTCGTGTTTGCGACGATACGGTCTTGCTGGATCTTCGGACTGTCGAGCCTGAATTTGATGCCACGCTCGTATCGCTTTTAGAGAAGGCAGCGCGAGTAGCAAGCGTCTCTAATCCACTTTCATTCGATCAGAAATGATCGTGTTACCTCACCATCTGCGACATACTTCTCCTGCATGACTACGCCGGTCAAATCCGTCGTCATTGGAACAGCTGGTCACATCGACCACGGTAAGACCACGCTCATACGCGCTCTTACCGGCGTCGATACCGACCGACTGCCCGAAGAGAAACGGCGTGGTATCACTATCGATCTGGGATTCGCCGCTCTTGACGCTCTGGCACTCGACAATACTCCTCTGAGAATCAGCTTCGTCGATGTGCCAGGGCACAAGCTCTTTGTCCGCAACATGCTCGCAGGCGCAGGCTGCATCGATGCTGTTCTCCTTGTCATCTCAGCCGAAGAAGGCGTCAAGCCGCAGACTGAAGAGCATCTCGCCATCTGCAGCCTCCTCGGTGTCCGTCGAGGCCTTACCGTTATCACCAAGGTCGACGCGGTCAGTCCAGAGCGCCTCGAAGAGGTTTGCTCCGAAATTCAAACATTTCTCTCCGGCACTTTTCTCGAGGAGAGTCGTGCCAGCGTGTTACCGGTCAGCGCACGAACTGGCCAGGGGCTTGACGAGCTTCGCCGCGAACTCCTGTCTCTGGCAACAAAGATCACTGTCAACAATCCCGATCATCTGCCTCGATTACCGATTGATCGAGCTTTTGTGATGAAAGGGTTCGGCACGGTCGTCACCGGCACCCTGCTTTCAGGTGAATTCCACGTAGGAGAATCCCTCGCACTCGAACCCGGAAGCCGCAGTGTCCGCGTACGCGGAATCCAGACCCATGGCCATGCCGAAGAACATGCCCGCGCTGGTTCGCGCGTGGCGCTCAATCTGGCCGGTATTGAAGTCTCCGACGCGAATCGGGGGCAGACCCTCGTTCCCGAAGCAACGCTCAGCGCGGTAACGACAATTGATGTCGATGCGGTGCTTCTGCCTGACTCAACCGGTTTGAAGCATCGATCGCGGGTACACTTTCATGCCTTCACCGCCGATACGCTGGCCACGGTCTCGCTTTACGGTTACGAGACAGCTGAACCTGGCAGCAGCCGATTGATGAGGCTGAGACTTCAGAAGCCTGTGCTATTAGTGCCGGGCGACCGCTTCGTGCTGCGGAGTTGCTCGCCCGCGGCCACAATCGGCGGCGGCCATGTGCTCGATGCGCATCCCCTTCCCCATCTGCGAAAGGCTAAGTGCCTGAGTTGGCTGGAAGCGCTCAAGGATGGTTCCCTCGAAGAACGGCTTTTCTTGCGCGTCGCGCGTCGCGCCACAGACGGCCTCACCATGCGCGATCTGATGGCGGAAACCGGGCTTTCGCCAGAATCACTGCGGAAATTCACCGAACTGCTTATAGGCAGCAACCGGCTCCTTCGCGTTTCCGGCGACCTGCTGCTTACAAGCGAGGCCGCGGAAATGGCGACCGGCAATATTGCCAGCCATCTAAAGGCAGACGCAACGCCTGACGGTCTAAAGCGGTCAGAGCTGAAGAGCCAAACCGGCCTGAAGACTGCGATCTTCGACTTCCTGCTTGAGAAGCTTGTGCGTGATCAGAAGCTTCGACTGCAGAACGAGCGAATCTACCCTGCCACATCGGGACCGCACCCCGCCGACCCAGATCTTGAGTTGCGATCCGCGATTGCCGCGATCTATGAAGCGGCTGGTCTCGCAGCTCCTTCCTCCTCAGAAGTTGCCGCAAGACTCAATCTCAAAGTAAGTGAGATGCGCAGGCACATGACCCATCTGCTCCGCGACAGAATATTGATCAAGATGGGCACCGATGAGCTGTACATCCACAGCCGCGCTCTCGGAACATTGCGTGACCGGATACGCGACTTGCGCGGCCAGACACTTGATGTCGCACGCTTCAAGCAACTTACGGGTCTGTCGAGAAAATACGCGATTCCACTGCTCGAATATCTCGACCGCGAGAGAGTCACTCGCAAAGAAGGCGACAAGCGTCTGGTGCTTTAGACGCGTTCCCTCCAAATCTGTTGCCTCATCCAACACTACTTAGACGTATTTGAGATGTGCTAATCTTCTCCCGTTGCACCTGAACGGCGGCGGTAGTCTATGACTGATCCGAAGACAAAAATCGATATCATTGAAGATGCCGACGCAACCGGCGAGATAGCGAAGGTCTACGATGAGTGGCGTGCACAGTCCGGACGCGAAAAATTGCCGGGCATCCTCAAGTGCTTCAGCCACCGCCCAGATTTTCTGCGGGAAGTGATGAGCTTCAGCAATGTCGTCCACTTCTCCGAAGGTCACCTCACTCGCCGCACAAAAGAAGCCATTGCCAGTTGGGTTTCGTGGCTCAATCGCTGCCCCTATTGACTGGATTCACACGCTTACTTCCTGCGGGTTCAGGGAGCAGAGGAAAAAACGGTACAGGCGATTGCAGAAGGCAAGCTGGACGAAGCCGGATTATCCGACGCTGAGCGCGCTCTCCTCGAATATGTCACCAGGGTTACCGAGGCGGCATACCGGACAACACCGGAGGACGTGCAGGCCCTCCGCGACCATGGCTGGACCGAACCGCAGATCGCCGAGGTCGTGTACATCACCGCCCTGTTCGCATTCTTCAATCGCGTCGCTGACGCCTTCGGCATTTCGCCGCAAGGCTATCTTGAAATGAATGCGATGACGAAGTGAGAGAGAACATAGCCCTCGCTTGCATTGGGATTCAGCAGACAGTCATCTGTTATCGGCATTTATAGTTACTCGCCATTGTGGTGTTCAGTCTAATGCCGGTAGATGCCGCTGTGCGGATGATAGTGCTGCCAGTCGAACCAATAGTCTTTCAGTGCATCGATCCGCGTGAGACACTGCCCCTTCATCTCGCCGGAAACGGCGCAACCATCAAAGTTCCATCCACTGAGGGTTGTGTCATCGACGAGCGTCCAGGAATCACTGGTATTTGCAGCGCTGCGACCGTAGAACTCAAGTTCTCGCCCAACGATCTGGCGGGAAAACACACGCACAGATCTTCCATCCGGACCGAGGACAAGCATAATCGGCTGACCGCCCAGGCCATCAAGCAGCACTGGCGATTCAGCCGTCAATTGACTCATTGGATAGGCTCGTGCCGCTCCGTTGCTTACCACACCGAAGATCGTTTCCCGGTCGGCGAGCGTACCCTTCGTCCCATGGATCACGGTCGGCAGCTTGGCTACTTCATTTTCCCAGGTCGCCTTTTCATACTTTTGGGCATAACGCGGCAGTGGTGCCAGAACAGTACCGTCTGGCTGCTCTTCCTTCCAGAGTCCAAAGCTAAGTTCATCCTGCGGCACTAACGTGAGCTGTCCACCCTTGAGAGGGCCGGCAATCGCGGCTCCTGTGACCTGCTGCCAGTAGCTGCCCGTCTCCTCATCGCGCATGATGAAATTCTGGTTGTT
>JAATFH010000385.1 GCA_015655315.1 Terriglobales bacterium | reverse complement strand
CGAAGGATCTGTTTTTCTTTTCGGTTAGCGAAAATGTGAGCGGAGTCAGGGAAAAGCAGATCCTTCGACTGCGCAAAAAGCGCGTCATACTTCGCTCAGGATGACAACCGAGGTGTTCTATATGTCGATACGACCTGGAACAGAAGGCCGCTGCAAAGGCGGCCTTTCTGCATTGACCCGATATTTTCAGACAATTCTTTGATATCGTGCGTGCTGATGGCTTCTTCTTCCTCACCCAAGTCCCCGGTCAAAGTAAAACCAAGGAAGTGGCAATACTACCGGTCTGTTCCCTTCAACAGATTGTGGTCGCTATATGCTGCTGTCTTTTGTCTGTTCGCCATCACAGGTTTCTTCGGCGACATGCTCAATCTGGGCCGCATGCCCTATCTCATCGTGATCCTGAATGCGCTCTGCAGCGGCTTCGTCTCAATCATGTACCTTCACGTTGGAACACGCATGAGTCCCCGCTTCTTTATCCTGGCGACTCTTCTTCAAATTCCAATCTGGTTCGGATTCGGCTACACGGCTTACCTTCTGACATCTCGTCTCCATCTGCAGCCCGTAGACACCACCTCGGGGATTCGATTCGCCGGCGTAGTCATGCTGCTGCTGGTCATCCTCTCTTATCTGCTTTTCATCCGGTTTCTCCGTGGCGAAGGACAGGAATCTTTCCGCATTCGCAATGAGCTTGAGCTTGCCCATGGCATTCAGAAAACGCTGGTTCCGCCGATTTCGCTGCGCACTGCGCAGTTCGAACTCTATGGACGCTCCGACCCCAGCGACAAAGTCGGCGGCGACCTCGTCGACGTGCTGCAAATTGAAGACGGCAGCGTAGTAGCCTACCTGGCCGATATCGCGGGGCATGGCCTGCAGGCGGGCATATTGATGGGAATGCTGAAAACCGCGGCCCGTACTGCTTTGCTGGATGCGTGCTCGACGGAGCCGCGTGAGGTATTGCCTTCACTCATGGAGAGGCTGAACCGCGTGCTTCCCGCCGTGAAAGAGCCGCAGATGTACGCCACGTTCGCCGGCTTCCGCCTCAACGCGGACGGCACTGTCTTCTATGCACTGGCTGCGCATCCGCCAATTCTGCATTACCACACGCACACAAATGTAGAGCAGATATCTGCCGAACAGTTTCCCCTTGGACTTTTACCCGTCAGCGGCTTCTCTTCGGAATCGACGACAATGGTCTCAGGCGATCTGTTGATCGCCGTGACAGATGGAATTCTGGAAGCCTGCAACGAAGCGGAAGACGAATTCGGGCTGCATCGATTGGAGGAAGTGATTGCCCTTCATGCGCGGAGCACCCTTCCGATTCTGTCGGATGCCATACTCAGCGCTGCCCGCGACTTCGGCAAACAGATTGACGACCAGACTCTACTGCTCATCCGAAAGCTGTAGCCGTTACGGTGTCGCAGTCAAAGCGCGTCGCAAAGCGAGGAGCGCCATCAAGCGGGTAATTCCGCTGATGAGCAGATTGACTCCGACGATCGTGGCAATGGCCCACGCTGCGCTCGACGGCCAATGTGCAAGGATCAGCAAGGCCAGAAGCAGCGTGATCACGCCGTCAAACAAAAGCCACGTGGAACCGGTCGTTTTCCGCGCCGGGAAAAAACTGATGATGGCAAAAATACCTTCAATCAAGAAGATGATGCCGAGCACAAAGGTGAAGGAAATAAGTCCCAGGACGGGATGTATGAACATCCAGACGCCACCGATGATGTATACGATGCCGATCAGTGTCCGCCAGAGATAACCGCCGAAACTTCCCGATATCGGGCCCGTCGTCAGGTGAACGATGCCTGCGATGATGATCAGGATGGACAGCACGATCGCCATGCTGATTCCCGCAAAAACGGGCAAAGCCAGCGAGATGATTCCACAAATAATCAGGATCACGGCCCAGGCAATGGCCAGACCTGTTACGCGCTTGAGGGTGTTGCCGAATGTGTTAGCTGCCATGTGATCCCTTTCAAGAGGCGGCCAGAGAATACGGCGTCTCTAACGGCTACTGTTCATCAACGATTTACGAACTGCAACGTTGACAACAACTTTGCTGCAACATCATACCCGCAAGACCGATCAAATCGTGAAAGAAAAATGGATGTGCTAGCTACCCTTCATCTTCTCTTTCACCGACTTGGCGAGCTTCTCAATTTCTTCGGCTTTCTTGATTACAGAAACAGACATCTGATCCTTGCGGCTTTTATCTACTTCGTCCTTGAGTTGTTCCGCCAACGTAAGCAGTTTGGCCGTGTCTTTGACGATATCCTGCTGACGCTGCTCGTTTCTCCTTTGTGCCTGCTGCGCCATCGCCCGGTGCGTCATGGAATCACCGTCGTTGTCGTCGCTTGGGTTCGGGGCCTGGCCGGGTGAAACGGGAACCGGACGTGTGATGGGAGGCAGGGTCTGCTGCGACTCCGCCGAAAAAAAACAGCCCGCAACAAGAACCACCCCTGCAAGCAGTTTTAGCCGGAATGAATTGGCATCTAAGCATCGCATGAGGTCATTATAAGAACGTTGCTATGTTCATGACAGATACCCACTCCCTCATTTCCATGGCGTTGGATGGCCGCTTTACGCGACTAAACGTCGAGTTTCTCGATGACTTGCAGGATTTTGCCTATAAGGCATTGCCCAAGATCGTCGTTACGGCCATCGTGGCCTGGGCGCTGACGCGAGTTCTGAAAGCCATCACCAACCGTGTTGTGCGTGTTTCCGAGCGCCATGCGGCCAACGGCGCGCGTCTGGCGCAGGTACGCACGCTGGCCTCTGTGATTCGAGCCACAGGCATCGGCATCATCGTCTTCTTCGCGGTCATGGAAGTTCTGCTGCTCTTGAATTTCAAACTGGAGCCGCTGCTTGCCAGCGCCGGAGTCGCGGGTGTGGCTATCGGCCTGGCCGCGCAGACCATCGTCAAGGATTGCCTGAACGGAATCCTTATTCTCGTCGAAGACCAGTACAACGTCGGCGACAAAGTCCGCCTGGCCGGACTCGGCGGCATTGTTGAATCTCTTTCGCTGCGCAAAACCATGGTCCGGGACGGCGACGGCACGCTTTACGTGATTCCCAACTCGCAGATCACGACAGTCGCGAACCTGACGCGCGATTATTCGGTCGCCACGATCAACGTCTCGGTCGATTTTTCCGCCGATCTGGATAAAGTGCTGGCGCTGCTTAAAGATGTTGCCATGGGCGTGCGCAACGATCCTGCATACAAAGACGTTTTTCTCGGCGATCCCACTTTACTGGGCGTCGATACCATCAAGGGATCGCAGGTGATTTATCCGGTGCAGCTGAAAACCAAGGCCGACCAGCAATGGGCGGCGATGCGCGAGACACAACGCCGCATCCGCATCGCGCTTGCGGAAAACGGAATGCTGCCCGGCGACCCGCTGCGCGTCTATGGCTCGAATGTCCCGCAGGTCGACTCACGCAGCGGTGAAGCAGTCATGACCACTGCCGATCCGACCGCTGCGAAGGCAAACGAAGTGAATCCCTTTACCGGCGAAGGGATGTGAAACTCATCTCAGACCGCGCTTAATTCTTTCAGCAGCTCCTCACCATCGCTGGTGGGGGGCTGACAGGTATTTCCCCGGCAGACGACCGCAAAACTCGCTGTCCCTTCAAGGAGCGGCAGCGCGGGCAAGGTCTCAGCCAGCACCGGAGGTAGATTCTCTCGTTTTACCTGCTCGCGGCGCAGTGTAACGATGCTCTTATTCACGGCGTAGCGTGCCGTGGCCATCGCAGACAGTTGCTGTGCGTGCCCATCGGCTCCGATCACCACAACCTGAATTTGCGGCAGCAACAACCGCTCCAATGCCAGACCGTAGGTGCCAGCGTAGAGTCCAAAATGTTCGACGACTCCGCCAAAGTGCTCCAGCGTATCCTCGGCCTTTTCCCGGAAATCGGCACGACCGCTCAAAGACTCAAGACGGAGCAGCGCAGCGGCGGCAGCGGGATTGCCCGCAGGCGTCGGCGTATCCTGCAACGGCTTGCGACGCGCCGACAACGCGCCCAGCACCTCGCCCTTCGGCGTCTCCGTGTCGAAAAATCCTCCGCCGGTCGTGTCGTAGAAACGCTCGATCATCGCTTCGCCGATTTCGGTCGCGGCCTCGTAATACCGCAGGCCGGCGGTAGCGTGCCACGCATCGATGCACGCGCTCACGAGAAAGGCATAGTCGTCGAGCACTCCAGCCACGCGCTGCCGCGATTCCTTTCCATCGGCATACGCGATGACATGTGCCAGTCCCGCCTCTTTCGTCCAGCCTTGCTGCAATATGCGATCCAGCGTCTTCAGCGCGAAGTCGCGCGGAGCCTGCAATTGCAGCACCTGCGCCGCATCGAGGTAAGCAGACACGGCCAGCGCATTCCAGCCTGTGTAGACGGTCTTGTCGATAAACGGAGTAGGCCGCTGCAAGCGCGCCGCATACAGTTTTTTCCGTGCTGATTCCAGATCCCGCTGGACATCCTCGACGCCGCGCGACAATCTCTGCGCTACTTCCTCGACGGTATATTTCACATGCAGCACATTCTTTTTCGGATCGTGGTGCATGTCGCCCATCTCGCCGATATCGAAGTACAGCCCGGCGACCGCAAGCTCACTTTCCGTCAGGACGGCAGCCGCTTCCTCTCGCGTCCAGGTGAAGTAATCGCCATCATCGTCAAGCGACACGTCCGCATCCTGCGAGGCATAGAACCCGCCGCGTTCGCGGTCGGTGAGCCATTCATCCATCCAGCGCATCATGTCTTTTGCCACGCGGGCAAACTCTGGATCGACGAAGGTCTGAAAGGCGTGCACGTAATTCTTCAGCAGCTCCGCATTGTCGTAGAGCATTTTTTCGAAATGCGGCACCACCCAGCGCTCATCCACGGAATACCGATGAAACCCACCGCCGAGATGATCGTAGATGCCGCCTGCTGCCATCTTTTGCAGCGTTACGACAGCGGCCTGTTGCGCGGCTTCGTTGCCGGTGCGCGCGGCTACGTCGATCAACATATCGAGCGCCGCAGGATGCGGGAACTTCGGCTGCGTGCCGAAGCCTCCATGATGCTTGTCGAACTGTTGCACAGCGCTCGCTATCAGCTTGTCAGCCAGCTCCAGGCTCAACGAACTGCTGCGGCCGGAAAAACTCTCGCCATGCTCGATCGCCGCCAGTACGCTGCCTGCGGTTTCCAATGCATCGCCGCGTTTCGTCTTCCAGACATCCGCGAGAGTTCGCAATACACGCTCAAACCCAGGACGCCCATAGCGGTCATCGCGGGGAAAATATGTTCCACCAAAAAACGGCCTTCCATCCGGAGTCAGAATCGCCGTCAGAGGCCATCCGCCTTGACCGCTGATGGCCTGCACTGCGGCCTGATAGCGGCTGTCCACATCGGGGCGTTCGTCACGGTCGACCTTGACGGCGATGAAATGCTCGTTCACAACCTGTGCCAGCGCGGCGTCTTCGTACGATTCGCGATCCATGACATGGCACCAGTGGCACCAGACCGCGCCGATATCCAACAGGATGGGCTTGTCTTCTCTAGCTGCAAGCGCGAACGCCTCTGGAGACCATTCATGCCACTTCACCGGCTGGTGCATGGCGGAACGCAGATACGCGGACGCGGCGTGTTCGAGCGAATTGTATTGACTCATCTCTTGAAGTCTATCGCCAGATGCCGCGCAGACTGAAACGCGCCGTCTGTTACCCCACCAGACGCCGCGCTACTTCCACATACAAATCCACCGCATCCAGAAGCTCGCGTTTCGCCAGCTTCTCATGCGGTGTATGCGCCACATGAATCGATCCCGGCCCCAGCAGCAGAGGCTCACCCCAGTTTGTCAGTGCGGGAATGTCGGTCGTAAATGCCGCGACCATGGTCGGCAGCCCATCGATCTGACGCATGCGCATAAAAGGCAGGTCCAGAGTGAACTGGACTTCGGCCAGATCGCCCACCGCATCCAGAACCGCTCTGCGCACTTCCTCTGACGGACCCACCAGACGTATCAGAATCTGCGCTTCGGCGTGGTCGGCGATCACATTCGTAGCGCGTCCGCCTTCGAGCAGGCCGATGTTCAGCGTGCCCGGTCCAATACCTTCGGTCACAGGCAGTTGAATGGCCAGCACCCGGTCCAGCGCCTCGACCAGCTTGTGAATGGCGCTCTCGCCCAGTTCCGGATACGCCGAGTGCGCCATCTTTCCCTTCGCCTGCACCAGCACGCGCAGCGCGCCTTTCGAGGCGATTGCCAGACGATTGTCCGTAGGTTCGCCATTGATGAGAAAGCGGCTGCCCCTGGGCTGCGTATTCGCGACTTTCGCGCCCCCGGAGTCGCGCTCTTCCCCGACGACAAACAGCAGTCCTACCTTTACGCCAGCGTCGCGCAGACGTTCCGCAGCGGCGGTCTGCGCGGCGATAATTCCCTTCGCATCGCACGCACCACGCCCATAAATGTACAGTTCGTCTTCGCTGCTCGGAATAAATGGCGGCACGGTATCCATATGCGTCGACAGCACAACATCGGGCGTCTGACCGGCAATTCCGGCGTAAATATTGAAGCGCTCGCTCTTGCCTTCCGGCTGCTCCACCGGCATGCGTTCAACGGTGAAGCTGCGCCCCGCGAGAAACTCCGCGAGGAAGACACCTACTGCACCTTCGTTGTAGGTAACCGACTCGATATCGATCAGGCGGCGCGTCAGTTGAATCGGATCTAGCGTCATCGTGTCTCAGAATATCGCATCGACATATAGAACACCTTGATTGTCATTCTGAGCGGAGTATGGCGCGTTTTTGCACCGTACGCAGTCGAAGGATCTGCTTTTTCCCAGCTCCACCCGCATTTTCGCTGGACGAAAAGAAAAACAGATCCTTCGCCGCGGCTCAGGATGACAATTTCTTTACCGCTTAGCGCCGAGACTGCTGCGTTGTACCGGTTTGCCATGGAATCTGTTTCAGGCTAGGCCTTTTGTCATACGAACAAAAACCACGCTTCGTTACAATTGCTGAAGAAACATGTCAGTCATCTCTTCCGCTTCCGCAACGTTGCGCACGATCGACGATTTGCACGGCCCCGCAGGCAAGCTCGAAGCTCTCCTGAACCCAGGCACGGAGGATGCGCCCTATGTGGCGCTCGTCTGCCATCCACACCCCCTTGGGGGCGGCACCATGCATAACAAAGTGGTCTACCACGCCATGAAGGCGCTCCAGTCGCTCGGCCTGCCGGTGCTGCGCTTCAATTTCCGCGGCACAGGATTGAGTGAGGGAACGCATGACGGCCATGCTGAAACTGGCGATGTGCAGGCTGCACTCGACTGGCTGAAACGCGAATTCGATCGACCGATTCTTTTCACAGGATTTTCTTTTGGCGCCGCCATCGGTCTGCGCGCCTGCTGTGGCGACGAGCGCGTGCAAGGACTGACCGCCCTGGGGTTACCTGTCCATGCCGAAGGCCGCGACTATCAATACGGTTTTCTAGCCTCGTGCCCGCAACCGAAAATATTCATCAGCGGCACACGCGACCAGTACGGCCCGAGAGAGCAGCTCGCAGCAGTTTTCCACACGGTAAAACAGCCCGCAGAAATGATCTGGATTCAGGACGCGGATCATTTCTTCGCAGGTAAACTGGATCAGGTGCAGTTTGCCATCCGCAGCTGGGTGCAAACTCACTTCCTTCCTGCCAGAGTCTCATGACCGTAGAAGCTGTTGCGAAACTCGAAGAACTCCACTCAGCCGCGCAGAGTATGTTTCTGCATGCGCTCGATGCCTGCGACGTGGGCAAGTCATTCGACCGTCACCTTCATTTTGACGGCGCGACGCTGATCCGGCATCCCTCCGCCGCACTGAAGCCTGTTTCCATTCCGCTGGATCGCTACAAGAAAATCCTCGTCATCTCGTTCGGCAAAGCGGCCATGACCATGCTCGATGCTCTGCTGGAGCGGCTGCCCAGGAAGATTCATCTTCGCGGCGTCTGCTGCGCTCCGGTGCAACCGAAGAAGCGCAACTGGCGCATCCGCTACTTTACCGGCGGCCATCCGCTGCCAAATGAAGACTCATTCGCCGCCGCCGAGGCCACGCTCAAGCTGCTGAAACACGCGCGCAAAGACACTTTTGTCTTCTTTCTCATCAGCGGAGGTGGCTCCGCCATGCTGGAGCTGCCGCGTGACGAAAAAATTTCGCTCGACGATACCATCGCCTTTCACGAAACACTGATTGCGTCCGGCGCGACCATTACGGAAATCAACACAGTCCGCAAATACTTCTCCGCCGTCAAGGGCGGACGCCTCGCGCTGGCGGCCCCGGAAGCAGAAAAACTTTCGCTGCTGCTCGCCGATGTACCACTCAAAGACCTTGGCTCAGTGGCGTCATCTCCCACGCTGCCCGATCAATCGACGCTTGAGCAGTGCCGCGAAATCCTGGCACGCTATCACCTGATGGAAAAGTTTCCCTCCGATGTTCGCGCTTACTTTGAGTCTTTATCGTCCGACGTCGCCGCGGAAACGCACGGCGAGACCGCAGACGAGGCTTTCAAGCACACGCAGTTCGATACGCTTCTTTCGAATCACGATTTCGTGAACGCCGCCCGCGAACGCGCGCAGGAACTTGGCTTTCGCGTCGTCATCGACAATACCTGCGACGACTGGGACTATGCCGATGCCTCGCGCTATCTGCTCAAGCGCTTTCATGAGCTGCGCGCCGAACATCCCCGTCTCTGCCTGCTTTCGAGCGGCGAAGTCACCGTACAGCTCAGCGCGCAGCCGGGATGCGGCGGACGCAACCAGCAGTTCGCGCTTGTCTCCGCCTTCGATCTTGCAAAATATGAAGGCCAGCCGCTTGCCCTTCTCAGCGCAGGCTCGGACGGTATTGATGGAAACAGCCCGGCGGCCGGAGCCATTGTCGATACCACAACCATCGCCCGCGCCCGCGAATATCACTTCGATCCCGAAGCAAACCTTGCCGACTTCAATACCTGCCCGTTATTTACAGCGCTGGGCGATACGATCATCACCGGCCCCACGGGCAATAATCTCCGCGATCTGCGCATCCTGCTTGCGTTACGGGAGAACGAAAATTAGCGCTGGTTACGCCTGCAATCTCCACGAAGGAAATCAGCCGTATACGTTATGCTGTAATCAATATTGCCGTTCAGAAAAGGAGAAACACATTGGCACTGCTCGTCATCGGCACCTTCGCCACCATCTTTGTCGTTGGAATTCTCTGGGCAACCAGCCGCAAGGCAGATGACCACTCGCACTGAGTTTTAAATATCGGACCGCACAAGTTGCAGGCTCCGATGGGCTTCACTGCGATCCAGCGTGCGCAGGAAACCGTTCACGACGTCCGCGAAGGCCAAGGGCGCTTCATCGTGGGGCAAGTGTCCGACTCCGGGAAGAATGACCATCTCGGCCTGATTCATCATCCTTTCCAGTTGTCGCCCTGAATCCAGACTCACAGCGCGGTCGTGCGTTCCCCACACCAGGAGAGCAGGTACATCGCGCAGCCTGTCGAGAACAGCACCCAGTTCGCGCATATCCTTGAACCAGCGGTCGACGATATTCAGGACATGCTGCACCGTTCCCGGCACGCGCAGCGAACTCATGTAGCGATCCAGCGCCTCATGGCGGACCGTCTTGTTGTTCCCATACATGCGGCCCAGCGCCAGTTCCTGCAGCTT
>JAATFH010000286.1 GCA_015655315.1 Terriglobales bacterium | reverse complement strand
TTCGGGGCCAGATACTACGCGTCTACGATGGGACGCTTCTCAAGTCCAGATCCCATGAGATTGTGATCCATAAGAATCAGGGCCGTTCTGCTAACCAACAGAAACAATTGATCGAAAGCTACATCGCAAATTTGCAGGCGTGGAACAATTACGCTTAAGGTTTGAACAACCCCCTCAGGAATGTCAATGTAGGAGGAAACTGTTCTGTCCCAGCCGGACTGCATGGCGGTCAAACTGGAGTCTGCGTAGAGGCTTTCATTGCCGCTCCTCGGATCGGAGGGGTCGGATTGGGTGACAACCGCACATTCGACTCAAACGGTTGCACCTATCGCTTCAGGGTCGATGTTCGCGTAGATCCAGGAGCAGCAGGCGGTGTATCCGTAAACAAGGATACTGGAGTCAGCAAAGTGGGCCCAGAAAGTATCAATGTTGGCCGACGCGGTACAGGGATGTAACGCTGGGGCCGGTGACGGCCGACGACGACGGAAATCGTCACTTCACGGAAACGTCACTTCGAGGTAACCGGATCGGCTCAGAATGGATTTGAAGCGGTCAACAATCTTGGCACGATCAGCTTCGACCTAAAATTCACAGCAACGCCTGACGGAACGGTAACGCTGGATAAGGCGACGGGAACAACCTTTCCATTGATTGAAGCCTACAGCTATAACTCTTCAGGGCAGGTTACCGGAATGCTCTTCCTGTCGCGGGTTCAAGCTTGATCGGCGGAATCTCGGGAAATACAGCTTCGTTCTTGGAGGGTGTAGGACAGAACCTTGAGAAGTTGAATCAAACAGAAGCAAGTGCGATTCAAAATGGCTCGTTGAGTGGATCCGATCTCGATCAACAACTTGTACACAATGAACAGAGCGCGGTACAAGGCCAACTCGACGCCCTCCAGCAATCCAATCCCGGAGCCTACAATACGACCATTTCGCAGATCAATGGCGCTCTCAATCCAGGGCCTGTGGGACAGTTCGCTTCAACGCGGTTTTCTACGGATGCGGCGTATGCCCGTGTTTTGAATGGTGTTCGCAAGGGCCTTGGCCGCAATATCGACTTCTCTAAGCAGAGTGATCAACCACGTCAGACAGACAGGCGGTTGTGACGTCAATGGAAGCAAACAGGCTGGGTGCCAATGATAAAACGATTAGTGGTGTGGTTCGTCGAGATATCGCTCGAGGTTTTGCTACTTGGGTTGACTCTCATAGCCCCTGTTTGGCCATGACCAACATGCATTCGGCAGGAGCTTGGTAGCTTACGCCACCGGGATAATTCTGTTTTCGTTTACCACGGGCTATTTGTTGACGACAGAAGTCGTCATGTGACGCCGATCGGAACTATTACCGCGAAGAGCTGGGAAAAGGGTCACGTGTCGACCTTGTATGGGTCTGCCGCAAATATGCCATGGAGCAAGACCGTCCTCGGCGGTAATGCCTTCGGTTCGTACCAGCTTCTGGGGTGGCGGATGAGAATGACCGAGGCCGGACCCCCACTTGCGACGGATGAGGATGGCGGGGTCGATGAGGGCGACGACGAACTGGCCGATGTTAACCAGCAGGTTGGCTAGAGCCATGTGCGACGGCCTCCTTGACCCGTCGCCTAGGCATCAGGAAGTCGAGAAACGTGAAATCACTGTCGGCGTGAAAGCACGCTGCCTATGGCATCGGTTGGAGGGGGTGACACGTCACCCCAGAATGGAAGCTGCTCGGTAACCTTCAGTTACTGAGCGGGAACCATAAGAAAACAGGCGGCTAAGAAGGAAAAGTCTGAAAAGGCGGCTGCTGCTGTAGGAAAGGTCGGAGGTTGCCGATAGGGAACTTGATGGCCATGTTGAGGTTAGATAGTTCTCTTCTTTCGAGCGGTCGATGGTAAAGCCGCCACTGCGTACAAAATCTGTGGGCACGATAATCTCCGACCTCGAGTACGCGGGGCTGGAAGCGCGTGCGCGAACCAGCAATCTGACGCTCTCGGAGTGGGTTCGCGATGTGCTGCTGGCGTTGTCGCCGGAGGCGGGAGCGGAGGCCGAGAGCTAGGTTGTATTGGCCGAGCTGCTGGGTCGGCGGATGATCCTGATGAACCTGCTGTTCTCGATCTCGCGGGACGAGGCGCTGACGCCCGAGCAGATGCAGGCGCTGATCGAGCGAGCCGATTAGGGCGAGATGCGGAGGGCGCTGGAGAAGATGGGTGACGCCCGGCCAGTTCCATCGAAAGCTGCGGAGCCTGTGGGGAGATGGAGCGATGAGCGAGTGGGGACGGAAATGGAGTGCCTGCCTTGAAATGAGCCAAATGCGAAAAGAGAATTTTCTTTAGGAGCATTGGGATGGCGCGGAAGCGATATACGCCGGAGCAAATTATGAGGGTACTTCGGCAGGTAGAAGTACTGGTGGCGAACGGGAAAGCAACGGATCAAGCGTGCCGGGAAGCCGGGATCGTGGAGCAGACCTACTACCGCTGGCGCAAGGAGTATGGAGGTCTGAAGGTCCACCAGACGAAGCGGTTGAAGGAGCTTGAGCAGGAGAACGCGAAGCTGAAGCGATTAGTAGCAGATATCAGGCATAGGCGATGGGGCAGGGGACTAACGTTTAAAGCGGTCTTCTTCCAGATAAATTAAAAAGAACCCTTAAAGTACTTTCTATGGTGAACGTATACGATGATCTCATCGAATTCATACGAAGGCGAATTCCTGTCGCTGGACGGCAACAGCGGAGCGGTTTATCCCGGCTCTCTCGCTCCATTGACAGAGCGGCCGGAACAAGCGCTGGCCGCCATTGCGAAATGGGGCGTGAACGCACCGGCTTCTGTGTAGGAGGTCGCCTTCCGTCGCGGAAATTTGGCACGCGGGGTTATCTCAATCCCCCCCGCGTGCCGGAGAACCCTGGTCAGGCCACTCGGATCAGCTTCTTGTTGACGAATTCACCGATGCCGAGGTCAGAGAGTTCGCGACCATAGCCGGAATTCTTGACTCCGCCAAATGGCAGGTCGGGCGCGGTCCATGTCGCTTGATTGATAAAGACCATGCCCGTCTCGATCTGTCGTGCAATGCGCTTGCCCCGCTCGATATCTTTCGTGATCACTGAGCCTCCAAGCCCGTACGGAGAATCATTTGCGAGCCTGACTGCCTCATTCTCATCCTTGACTCGGAAGATCAGCGCTACAGGGGCGAAAAATTCCTGGTAATAAGCAGGATTGTTTGGCTGAATGTCGGTCAGGATCGTTGGCTCAAGGAAATATCCAGGTCTGTTGAGACGCTGACCGCCCATCAGCACTGTCGCGCCGCCCTCGATCGCACCACTGATCTGTTTCTGGACAAGATTGAGAGCCCCTGCCGTACAGAGTGGGCCAACCGTCGTCTTCGCATCCATAGGATCGCCGGGAACCAGTTTTTTGAGTTCCTTTTTGAAGCGATCGAGAAATGTGTCGGCGATCTTTTCATCGAGGATGAAGCGTTTTGCGGCAACACAACACTGGCCGGTGTTGTTCATGCGGCCCCACAGGCCCCATTTCACAGCGGTATCCATGTCCGCATCATCCAGCACAATGAACGCATCGCTGCCGCCAAGCTCCATCGTGCTCTTCTTGAGAGCCTGGCCTGCTTCGGCAGCGACCGCGGCACCCGCGCGCTCGCTGCCAGTGAGGGCAACGCCCTTGATGCGCTTGTCCGCAATCGCAATGGCTGCCTGCTCGTTCGATAGAAAGGCATTCGTATAGACGCCCACCGGAGCACCGGCATCGATAAACAGCTTCTCGAATGCCAATGCGCACTGCGGCACATTGGGCGCATGCTTCACCACCAGCGTATTGCCGAGCATCAGATTTGGTCCGGCAACGCGAGCCAGCTGATAGTAAGGAAAGTTCCAGGGCTCGACGCAGAAGATGACACCGAGAGGCGCGTTCTCGACAAACGCTTCGCCTTCGTCTACCGCCAGTTTTTCAGGCTCCAGAAACTTCTCCGCATTGTCGGCGTAATAGTCAAGGATATCGGCGCTCAGATCGACTTCTCCCTGAGCCTCTCGAAACAGCTTCCCCATCTCAAGCGTAATGGGGGTTGCAAACTCATCCAGCTTCTCGCGCAAGATCGAAGCCGCGCGCTTGACGATTGCCTTACGCTCCAGCAATGGTCTCAGGCTCCAGTCCTTCTTAAAGGTTTCCTGAGCGTGAGCGATAATGGCTTCCATTTGCTCGTCGGTATGTTCCGGAAAAGTCTTCACCAGTTCTTCTGTGTACGGATTGATTGTCTGATAAGTCATTGGAAATCGATCTCCTCATCTTTCGATGTGTGGTTTGCCGGGTGAAACAGGCAAGTTTGAATTCGAGCCTGAGGGGCTTTTGCATAAAGCGGTACTATGCCTTGGCCAGTTCTATCACGATGCGGCCATCGATCTTCCCGGCCTTCATCTGATCGAAGATGTGGTTGATATCTTCGATCACCGCAGTTGTATAGGTGACCTTCACCTTGCCTTCCGCGGCGAAGGTAAGGCATTCGGCCAGATCGGAGCGCGTTCCAACGATCGAACCGCGAACCGTCTTGCCGTTGAGCACTACATCAAAGATCGAAAGCGGGAAATCCCCCGGAGGTAAACCGCAGAGCGCCATCGTGCCGCGGCGGCGCAGGAGATCGACACCCAGGGCAAATGCTTTCAGTGAAACCGCGGTGACCAGAACACCGTGGGCTCCGCCATCCGTCTCTTTGATAATGCGTTGCGCCGCGTCCGGCTCAAGAGCATTCACCGCGAGATGCGCGCCGGGGTGGGCTGCCAGCTCCAGCTTATCGGCGGGTATGTCCACCGCGACCACACGCGGCCCCATGGCCTTGGCATACTGCACCTCAAGGTG
>JAATFH010000346.1 GCA_015655315.1 Terriglobales bacterium | reverse complement strand
GAAGTCGGAACGCGGCTTCAGTTGTTCGTCGAAGAGGCTCGTCTCGAAGCTGGCCAGAATCGATCCGCCAGCCTGCGCATAGTCGCGAATCTGCTGACACTGCGAGTCGCTGAGCATCGCGATATTTGGCAACAGCAGAGCACGGTATTTGCTGATGTGTTCGGGAGTGAGACGGTTTTCGTGCACATAGTCGAAAGCGAAACGGCCCCGCAACAGCGTCTCATATAAGCCGTGAGTCGTCTCGCGCATGTACTCCCGGGAATGCGCCGCCTCAGGCCCCTTGTAGAGCAGTTGTGTGCTCTGGCCCATGACGACGCCAATATTCGCGATGGAGCGCCGCGTCTCCAGATGGACATCGTGCTTCGCGGTCCACTGAAAGTAATCGGTGCCGACCTTCTGCCAGCGCCGGTCTTCGCCGAAGCCGTCTTCCGAGCCGATGAAGTGATAATACGGAAGCATTCCGCTGGCGAGAGTATCGTTCATCCACATCTTCGCCTCGGCGGGATTCTTAGAGGCGTTCCGCCAGCGCACCGCGCCAGTGGAATAAGCGGCGGTTACGTTGGCAGCGACTTTGCCATCCTGCACAGCGTTGCAGACGCGGCCCTGCAGGGTACATCCCCAGACGGCAGGATCGTCGTAGGTGCGACCCTGATTATCGGCCTGAAACCAGACAGCAGTTTTACCCAGCCGGTCCAGGTCGGGACCTGCATGAACATTGCCGCCAAGGTTCGCAAAGTAAAAGCTGTCGGGGCGCTTCTCTTTCGCGATGGCGTCGTACTTATGCCACAGCTCGAAGAGACGGTCGTTAAAGACGTGCCAGTATGCGGGCGTACCGGACGGAGGCAGCTTACTGCAGATACCACAGTAGCACTCGGGCAAGCTGCCGAGCGGCGGCCATCCATTAGTGTAGAAACAATCGACATCGTAGAGCGCGTTGACCTCCCGCATGATGGCAGGCACATAGTCGTCCATGTAGGTGGAAAACATGCATGTTTTGAAGAGACGCGGCTCTTCCCCGTTGAACTCCGGGGAACCATCTTTGTTCCGCATGGCCCACTCCGGGTGAGCCTCCAGCGCATCTCCCCAATTCAGATCGGGGCTCATACGCGCCACCACCCGCATGTTGCGCTTCCTGGCGGCGGCAACGCACTCGCCGAAAAAATCGCGGCCGTTCAGGAACTTTCCATGACGATGGAATTTCACCTTCGAGGGATAGAAGGCCAGAATACCGGTGACGCTGATAAATACGATGTCCGCATTCGCAGCATGCCAATAGTCTGCCCACTCTTCAATATTCATGACCGCCGGATCGTGTTCGGTCATGTTGCTTTGGCCCACGCGTCGGATTCTTTGCTGCCACGGCAGACTTGCTGGATCAACTGAATGCAGACGCGGCGGTAGAGTAACAAGATTTATCGGAGCGGCAACAGAGAGGTCTTCAGCTGAGAGCTTGAAGACAGGATCGAGAGCATCGAGTGCGGCGGCCAACGGGAGAGTCGCTGCGCTGTTCTTCAGAAATGAGCGGCGATTGAGCATCCATGTCCCTCTTGTTTTCGTTGCGAATCAAAGTGTAATTGCTTGCGCTATATATTAGTTGCGTCATGAAAAAATTCATGAACCGTCCCGAAAATGTTGTGGCAGAGATGCTGCAGGGATTCACGGTTCTCTACCCGAATCTGATTCGTCTGCCGGACCATAACGTTCTCATCCGCGCCGATGCGGAACAAATTCGCGATCGGCAGATAGCAGTTATCTCGGGAGGAGGTAGTGGCCACGAGCCAGCGCATGCAGGCTACATCGGTGAGGGCATGCTGAGTGCGGCCGTGGCCGGAGAAGTCTTTACATCACCCAGCAGCGATTCCGTTTTTGCCGCGATCAAGGCGGTTTCGGGAAAGCCTGGCGTCTTGCTGGTAGTGAAGAATTACACCGGCGACCGGCTGAATTTTGGCGTTGCGGCGGAGATGGCGCGAGCGGAAGGCATACCCGTGGAGATAGTGATCGTGGATGACGACGTTGCCCTGAAGGGAACGGTATCGGCAACGGGCGCTCGCGGTCTTGCCGGCACAGTATTGATTCACAAACTGGTCGGAGCCGCTGCCGCTGAAGGCAAAAGCTTGAGCGATGTTGCGGCGGTGGGCAGAGCAGCCGTCGCGGCGCTGGCAACCATGGGTGTCTCGTTTTCCGCCGGAACTTCACCTGCGGTCGGCAAACCCAGCTTCGAGCTTGGCGACGATGAGATGGAGCTTGGCCTCGGCATTCATGGAGAGCCCGGCGTGATGCGTACTCGCCTGCAACCAGCCGACGAACTGACAGAGACATTGCTGAATAAAATTTTGAAGCACGGGAATTTTGGCGACCAGAAACGTGTAGCAATCATGGTGAATAACCTTGGGGCAACCACGGAAATGGAACTCGCCATCGTCAGCCGTCATGCCGTGCTTTTTCTCGAAAATAAGGGACTCACGGTAGAACGAATCTATGCCGGAACCTTCCTCTCGTCGCTGGATATGGCAGGAATCTCGATCTCTGTTCTCGGGATCGACGATCAACGGCTACGCTGGCTCGATGCAGCGACTACGGCTCCAGCATGGCCCAACGTGCCGAAACAGCGACCGGGTAAGCCAGAGACGCAGACGCCGAAGGTTCGTGAAAACGCAAGTTTCACGACCGGCAACCATGTGCAAACGGACTCAGGCAGAAGCGCGAAGCGGGCAATCGAGGCAGCTTGCGTGGCGATCATCGGTGCGGAGCATGAATTGACTGAGATGGACCGCGTGACCGGCGACGGAGATCTGGGCACGAACATGAAACGTGCCGCCACGATTGTGCTGGATGCAATCGATTCGTATCCCCTCGACAATGTTTCCGCTACGCTGAAAGCGCTCGGGCATACTCTTCAGCGCGAGTTAGGCGGGTCATCGGGACCACTCTATGGCGTGCTTTTTCTGCGCTGCGGCAAAGTTCTGGGAGACTCCGGTTCGACAGAACTGGCGCAGTGGGCTGAAGCGCTGGATCAGGCGTGCCATGCCATCAGCGAGTTAGGCGGCGCGAAGCCGGGTGACCGGACGATGCTCGATGCACTCGATCCATTCGTGAAATCCCTGAAGAGTACCAAGGGAAGCATGTCGCGCGAAGTGATTCTGGCTGCAGTAGAAGAGGCGGAGCGGGGTGTAGAAGCGACCGCACAGATGATGCCCCGTATGGGAAGATCAAGTTATCTTGGTGACCGCGTACTCGGTCATCCAGATCCGGGAGCGAAGGCTGTCGCCATCTGGCTGCGTGCCGTCTCCGAAGCACTTTTCGGACGCTGAATCCTCGCGGTAGCGCAATAGCCGCAGACAAAGAAAGCAGGTAATTACGATGACTCCTCTCGTCACACCATCCTGGGTCGCTGAACGCCTCGGCGATCCCGGTACGGTCATTCTCGATGCCACGCTTCCTCCCGTCGGAGTCACTCCAACGATTGATACCCATGCTCGATATCTCGCAAAGCATATTCCGGGTGCGGTCTTCTTCGACATCGAAGAACTTTCAGACCATTCCACCGCGCTGCCTCACATGTTGCCTGCTCCGGAGGCATTTTCCCGCAGCATGGCGGCTCTGGGGATCGGCGATCAAATGTCGATCGTCATCTACGAGCAGGAAGGGGTCTTTTCCGCACCTCGGGCGTGGTGGATGCTTCGCTCCTTCGGAGCACAGCATGTCTACATTCTCGATGGAGGTTTACGCGCCTGGATCGCAGCCAATCTCCCCACTTCCGCGGATCGCGTCGAGCGGACGCCAGCCAGCTTCCGCGCCAGATTCGACAACGCTGCCGTGAAAAATTTCGCTCAGATCAAGGAGATGATTGCTCAGGGCGCGCAAATTCTGGATGCGCGTTCTTCAGGCCGCTTCACCGGCGCGTCGCCGGAACCAAGGCCGGGCATCAGCTCAGGTCACATGCCCGGAGCTGTCAGCGCGCCTTTCACAGAACTGCTCGAAGATGGCCGCATGAAGCCCACCGCGAAACTCCGCGAATATTTCATCGACAAAGGCGTAGACGTGCAACAGCCGATCACCACCACATGCGGTTCCGGCGTCACCGCTGCCGTGATAGCGCTTGGCCTTGAAATCGCCGGCGCAGAGCGGGTTAGCCTGTATGACGGCTCCTGGGCCGAGTACGCGCAGCATCCGGAAGCAGTGATCGAAAAAGGCAATTAATAGTTACTCGGGAGCCGGTGCCACGTTACTTCCCGATTTTAGTATCAGGGCACCAGCGGAACGCCCGAATTCCACCCTTTGGTTGATGTCAATTCCCACCCCAAGACCGTAGACAGTTCTCGACTAACTATCTAAGGTGACACACACGGTAGTGACAACGCATTTGTAAGCAGAATGTCGGCTGACTGGCCGAGAGCGATCTACCTGCGTGCCAACTTTTTGTCCGAGGCCAAACCTATGTGTTTGAAAATTTTCCCGAATCTCCGTAAGCTCATTCGCGCCTGCGACGCGACGCGAGTCATCGCTCTCCTCATCGTGTTTACCGCTATTTTTTCCCCATATGCAAAGGCTCAGGATGCAGTTGGCGCACTCGAAGGGCTGATTGCCGACAAAAGTGAAAAGCCGATTGTCGGGGCGACCATCACCTTAAAGAATCTGGACACAAACTCGATCCGCACACAGGTATCGAATGAAGATGGCCGATATCGTTTCGCGCTATTGAACGTTGGCCGGTATTCGCTGACTGCGGAAGCTGCCAGCTTCGCACATTTCTCTCAGTCCCCGATTGAAATCGCCGTGAGCCAGACAATTCAGTTGAACATTAACCTGGTCCTCGCAACGGTACAGCAGTCCATCACGGTAGAAGGCACCGAGCCAGCCCTCGATACGTCAACCAATACTCTCGGGAAAGTCGTCACCAGCAAGGAAGTCCTGGACCTCCCTTTGAACGGCCGTAACTTTGCCCAACTCGGATTGCTGCAGGCAGGAGTAGCGCCGCTGTCAGCGGGATTGGCAACGGAAGGCGGCTCCCTGCGCGCCGGTCAGTCATACGCTGTGAACGGACAGCGTCCGGAGGCAAACAATTTTCTATTGGACGGCGTGCAGAATGTAAACCGCATGGATGGCGGATTTGCATTGAAGATTCCCATCGACGCTATCTCTGAATTTCGCATTCTTACCAATACCGCACCACCGGAATATGGCGCGAATACAGGATCGACGACGAGTGTCGTGACACGCGCGGGCGGGAATGAATTTCACGGAAGCGCCTATGAGTTCTTCAGAAACGATGCGCTGGATACACGAAATTATTTCTCTACCGATGTGGAACCGCTCAAGCAGAATCAGTTCGGCGCAACGATAGGTGGACCAATTCGAACGGACCGCCTCTTCTTCTTCACTTACTACGAAGGCTTCCGCAATCATCAGGGCATTACCACCTCGGCGACCGTTCCGACCACTGCTGAAAAAAGTGGCGACTTCTCAGGTCTGGGATATCCACTGGTCAATTTTGCTGCTGGAGGCATTCCCTATCCGAACAATCAGCTTCCTACAACCAGCTTCAATCCTGTGGCCGTGAATGTCGCGAATCTATATCCGGCCGGGAATGCTACTCCCTCCATCTACACCGCAACTGTTGTCGGTACAAACGATGACGATCAGGTCGGCATTCGTCTCGATCTCCATCAATCAGACAAGAGCCAGTACTTTTCGCGCTACTCCTACTTCACCGGATACAACATCAATCCAGTCTCTGTGCGCGGGTCCGACCTGCCCGGATATCCGACGCGTGACGATTACACCGCTCATTCCATCGTAGGTTCGAATACGTATTTGTTGTCCTCTTCGATGACGAATGCAGTGGAAGCATCCTACTTTCGATACGAATTTCTGTTCGATCAACGCCTGAATAAAACGCCGCCGCGTGTCCTGGGATTTGACTATGACTCCGCCTCAGCCATTGGGCAGGGACCACCTTTCTTCAACTTGAGCGGCTACTCGCCGGTCGGCGGCGCGATCACGGGCCCGCGAACGTCGGTGCAGAATACTTACGAGATTCACGACAGCTTGTCGTGGTTTCATGGAAACCATTCCATCAAGGTGGGCGGAGAATTTCGCCGCAATCAGTTGAATCTCTTCCAGTCCATCGCACCCAATGCCTTCTTCATTTTCGCGGCGACCTTCCCCACAAACGATGCCTTTGCCAATCTGCTGCTTGGCAGTCCGGTAGTCTTCTACCAGGGCCGCGGAGACTTTACGCGGTACGTGCGCAACTGGGGCGCCGGCGTCTATTACCAGGATGAATGGCGCATGCGGTCGAGGTTTGCCCTCAACTACGGACTGCGCTACGAAATCATCAATCCCAACACCGAAACGCGCAACAGATTGAATGCGTTTATCCCGGGCGTTCAGTCGCGCGTCATGCCCGATGCGCCAACCGGAGTCCTGTTTCCTGGCGACCCCGGAGTTTCGAGCGGAATCGCTCCAAGCTACTACAAAGGATTCATGCCGAGAGTCGGCTTCGTCTGGGATCCGACGGGAGCGGGCCGCTGGTCGATTCGCGCCGCTTATGGAATTTTCTATGATCCTTTCGCGAATGGAGCTGGCGTGACCTCTCAGGCTCCAATCAGTTCGCTTCCCTGGGCGCAGTTTGAACAGATAACTCCTCCCACACTGAACTTCACTTCTCCCTACAGCAATGTACCGATTCCGGCTCCCAATACCTTTGTGCGCCCGTCGACACCTTTCGTCATGGACACCAAGTCACGGCCTTCGAACGCGCAGGATTGGAATCTCTCCGTCCAACATGAACTCTTCAAAAACTATGTGCTGGAGATTCGATATGTAGGGACCAAAGGCACGCACCTGCCGCGTAATATCGATGCCAACCCGGCAGTATACGGACCCGGCGCTACCGCACAGAACGCCGATCGCCGCCGAATCTACGCCGGTTGCCCGGCCAGCGGTGCATGCACCTATGCCACGATTGCCGAACTGACTTATGGTCAAAATTCCACTTATAACTCCGGTCAAGTAAGCCTCTCTCATCGATATAACAACGGGTTGTCGTTCAACGTGTCTTACTGGCTATCCAAGACGCTCGACTATCTCTCATCGATGAATCTACAAGGAGCCTCAGCCAAGCCACTGAGCGGAGAGAATGATCTCGCGCAGAACCCGTTCGACCTTAAGGCGGAACACGGACCGTCTATCTTTGATTCAAGACATCGATTTGTAGCCAGCGCCACATGGGAGATCCCGTTTGCCCGCAAAACCCAGGGCATCACCAAATTGCTTCTGGATGGCTGGCAGTTGAACGGCATCGCGAACTCAAACTCTGCTACGCCGTTCACAGTGTATGACAGCAACAACGTCTCGCTGCAGGCATCGGCCCCGCCGATCTCGGGATATTTTGCCAGCCGGCCAAACCTCGTCGGCAATCCCAGCCAAGGTCCACATACAGTGACCCAGTGGCTGGACCGTTCTCCTTTCGAGCGCCTCAATCCGCAGACGCAGGCAGGTCAATTTGGCAACGAAAGCCGCAACGCTTCACGCGGTCCGGCATTTGCCGATGTGGATTTATCTGCCCTCAAGATGTTTGAGCTGACGGAGAAGTTCCATCTCCAGTTCCGGGCGGAG
>JAATFH010000195.1 GCA_015655315.1 Terriglobales bacterium | reverse complement strand
GGTCGACGTGCCGTGGTTGTGGAGCTTTTCGTCATTGTGGGCCTTGATATCGCGGCCGGGGAAGACCTCTTCGAGGTGCTTGAAGAAGGCGGTGTCGATGGACATGACGTCTTCAAAGTGGCCGTGCTTGGGGCAGTCCTTAACCATAAGGATCTTGCCGTCGCGCTCGATGATCTGCGCCTTGATCTCGCCAACCTTCTCATTCAAAAGGATTTCGTGCGGCAGCTTGCCGTCGATGATCTGCTGGCGAATCTCGGGGACGCACTTGGGGCAGAGCGAATCAGTGGTGCGGGGCCAGCCAAGCGGCGGCTTTTCCTTCTGATAGGACTTCAAAAGCGGCTTATCAGACCACTTGGGGGTGAATGATTCGTTCGGGCTGATACGGTTCAGTCTCTCGAAGACGGACCAAGCGCCCTGTGCGGCGATGGTGACCGCGCGCTCTGCGTATTTGGTGGCTTTCGACATTTTTCAGTTCTCCTGACGCTAACCTGTCTGCTTAGTGGGTGACTCAAATTACGTTTCTGGACAGGAAAGCCAAGCTTAAATGCTTACCGGCCCTCGGGGGAAGTGTGCGTCTAGGTAACTGCATCTTCCAGAGGACTTTACCAGCGTCCAGCATAGTGCGGCGGGAACAGAAGAAGAAATGACTTTGGCCGAATGGCGAGAATTGGTGTTCAGACGGGGATCGCCGGGGGTGAATGGGAGGGGGAACTAGCGTTTCGCAGTAAAACTATTCCTAATCCGATCGAGTTCGGAAGCGCAACTATCGTCATTGTTATGATTGATCTCGATCAGGGTGTATACCGCCATCCCGATTTTCGTGGTGGCTATCTGCTCGGTCACCTGCGTTCCTACGCCTACCCGCATCAGCACTGCCGGCAAGCTTCCCAAGGTTCCGTTCGTATGCCCGTACACACTGAAACCTGGTTGTTTGGCGATCTGACGCTCCATTGCTTTCTGAAAACCCTCTGGCGAGCGCCAACTGAAATTTCTTAGCAGTAAGATTTTGCATTCGCCATCCTGATCCACCTTGTGCGCGTTGATCATTGTGTCCTCTGCCGGTTGCGAAATTTGCCAGCCATCCGGCAGCAACAGCTTGACTCCCAAATCCTTGTTCGTATATGCGATTCCCTGCGGGGTAGATTGCACGTCTGAGGCTGTTATCCGGATGCCTGTTGCACTTTGAGCCAACCCGCCAAGGCCTACAAGTCCAATTACCGGCAATGCAAGAACGATCGCCAGAGAGATGGGAACGGCGGGTGTCAGTTGACCGTCGGTAGCCGCCCGCCAGCTATGGTTTGCCAGTTGCGGAAAGCTTTCCAATAACCGCTTGCGGGCTACCCGATAGGCATCGTATGCCAACACTGCTTGAAGAATGATCCACAGATCGTTAAACCAGTGATTGTTGCCAGTCACACGTAGAAATGCCTGACGCAAAATGGCAAAGCCTACAAACATGACAAGGCCTTTACCCCGATCGCCGAGGTAAAAATATCCAATTCCGTTCGTCAGGAAATTGAGAATACAGGCAATGCGAGGATTGCCACCGATGAGATACGAGGAGATTCCCTGGTTATATTCCAGCGCAGCGAAGTACGCATCAAGAAACCCAAAAATGTAGAGGGCAGCCGCGCAAAAGACCGAAGCCCCCATTGCCGCTGTTTTCCCTTGAATCAGGGCACCGATGGACGCGAGAAAAAATAGGGTAAAGAAAGCAAGGGTCACCCATCCAGCGGTCTGGCGTTTTGCGTAGACCTGTCCAATACCGGGCAATATGAGTGAAATGAGAAACGCCAGGGTGGCGCTTTTGGGAATTGTGGGATATTCCGGCTCCAGAGGCGGCAGTGCTTGATACTCGCTCAAACCAAGTAAGGACATTCAGGCCCCGCAGTTTCCGCCTACCATAGCACCTTGCCTGTAATGGGCAAATAAGTTTTTGGGGACGGGGAATTTATCGGTCTCTCACAGTTTTAGAAGAGTATTGTTAACGTCGATCTCAATTTCTGTTCCAGACAACGTAACGGAAACTCCCTCAATATCACCACCAGAGAAAGGGAAGTGCGAGCTATGGCACTCTACGATCTTGTGTTTGAAGGCGGCGGCGCCAAGGGTATGGCGTTTGCCGGAGCGCTCCAGGTATTTGCCGATGCGGGGCATCAGCACCGGCGCGTGGTGGGAACTTCAGCCGGGGCTATCACGGCGATGCTTACGGGCGCGGGCTATACTCCAGCTGAACTGACGACGGAGTGCACCAAGACCGATGCAGCCGGGAATCCGGTCTTCGCTTCATTTATGGACCCGCCGGTTGAGGGGAGTTTTCCGCAGAATTTGATCGAAACCTGCGAGACGATCACGCTGATGAAGGCGGCGGGATTCCCCTTCTCCGGGATGTTGCAGAACATTGAGGAGAAGATCATCCAGGCGCTGCTGCACCTTGAGCTGTATCGCGAGCTGTTCTCCTTTAATGAGTGCGGCGGGTTCTATGCCGGGGACAAGGCGCTGGAGTGGTTTCGCCAGCGGCTGGTGGCGAAAGGCATGGCAGCGGACATTACCTGGGCCGACTTCGCCAAAAAAACGGGCAAAGACGTTTCCGTTGTGACGACCGACGTGACCGACAAGGAGTCGGTGGTGCTGAATGCGCGTACCGCCCCCAATGTTCCGGTGGCCGAATCGGTGCGTATGTCGATGAGCATCCCGTTTGTGTGGCAGGAGATGATCTGGAAGCCGGAGTGGGGCACCTATAACGTGCTGGATAGGAATGGCCAGATTACGCGGCGTCAAAAGGCTGGGAATATTTTCGTCGATGGCGGCGTGCTCTCAAACTTTCCACTGCGGCTGATCGCCGAGTCGACGCCGGACGTGGTCGCTGTTATGGGGCCAACCGATCCGGGCGCTGCCGGCAATCTGGGCTTGCTGCTTGACGGGGCAGTGATGGTGGCGGGGAGTGTAGTTTCAGATACAAGACGGCCACGGCTGCGGGCGGCGGACCGGGTGACGCGACTGATCGACACGCTTACGGACAGCTCCGACCTTACCGTCATCCGGCAGTATGAGTCGAGCATCTGCCGGTTGCCTGTGGGCGGGTATGGGACGACGGAGTTCCGCATGTCGTCAGATCGCCAGCAGTTGCTGATCGACTCAGGGACGACGGCGATGAAGGCGTATCTGGCTAAGCCTCCGCAGAACTGATCAGGGCTGCCAGTTCGGTCCGATAAGTTCACGCAGCGTTTCGGGCGTGGCCCAGGGAGCGGCGTCCGTGTAGCGCTTCACCCAGTCCACGCCTGCGCCGATCCGGACGCGGTCGGGCGTGAACTCGGGTGACAGCGTATTTGCCATCAGCGCATAGCTCGCGCCGTCATGCAGGCGCAGCGCCTTCCAGCAGCCTCCGGGAACAGCCACGACAGGCCGCTCGCCGGCAGCCAGATTCATGCCCAGCGTCACCTTTTCGGCGCGTCCGTCGGGATGAAAGATGAAGTAGTCGACCGGACCGCCTTCAATCAGGATGTGAGTATCGTCCGGCTCAAGCCAATGCAGGTAATTGATAGGCTTGTCGCGCGTGAGCATGTAGTAGTTCTGGCTCTGCACGGACAGCGCGCGGCCATGGATAGTGACCGTTTGCGCCGAGCGCCCGATGATGGCGAGGTACCCGGATTCCCGCGGCAACGGTTCGAGCTTCAACGCGCGAATGAGTTCACTTGCCCGCGCATCGGAAGGCGAAGAGGGCGCGGCGGTGAGAAGCGTCAGCGCGATTGTGGAGAAGACTGCGAGCAGCGGACGCCTCATTGCCGGGAGCTGTCGTTTCATATTGCGACAAGACTAGCATCGGAAACACCTCCGCCACCTGACTCTCCGGCGTGACAACTGTCATAACGCTTTGCTGACAAAGCATACTGCTGCGCGCATCGAAACAGTGCGATTCTGACACCGTTACAAGGAGGCTTTATGAGTCACTACGGAGTACGGCATCAGGCAAAAGATGAGGATTGCGACCCGTTCATGCGGCTGGTCGGCGGCTTGGGCATGGCGTTGTTCATCTGCGGAATTTTCATTCCCGAAGCACATTCGCTCCTGATGGTCGGGCTGGCGCTGATCGCGATTTCCTACGTACTGTAAGCGAGAGCCGGCGCGGTCCTCTCCTCAGACGTAGTTCGAGATTTCGATGAGGTTCTGATCAGGATCGCGAATATAGAGGGAGCGCAGCTTGCCCACGGCGCCGGTTC